>JAIRWJ010000105.1 GCA_031269065.1 Rickettsiales bacterium | reverse complement strand
CGTTGTGGGTGTGATTGTTTTGATGGCCTGGACATGTCTCGGTTTTTCTATAATGAATAGGAAAATTTCGCGGAACAAAAGGGATATTAGGAAAATAAAAGGTACAGTGGAAAGAATTGCGAGAAAGCTGTCTATGGCGGATAACATAGTCTATGTTGACGGCGTAAAATTTTGGGTTCCGAATTTCCCTGCTGATTTAATCCAGAGAACACAGGCTGACGGTAAGTTTTTCGAACAGGAGCTTCTTGAGCAGTTGGACAGCTATATGAACGAAAATAGTGTAGTTCTTGACATAGGAGCTAACGTGGGTAATCACACTGTATATTGGAGTAGAGTTTCCTGCGGAGGAAAAGGAGTTAGAAGAGTTTATTCCTTCGAGCCAATCAGTTCAACCTTTGCTATTTTGAAGAGAAATTTCGAGCTCAACGGACTGGACAAGGATAGGGTTGTGTTGAATAATGTCGGACTGGGCAGAAGGGAGTCCTTGGCCAGTGTGATTGCCTACGATTATAAAAATATTGGAGGTACGATACTGGAAACTGATAACAATGGTGCGATCAGAATTATATCTCTGGACGAATATTTGGCCAGTGGAGCTTTTAAGGATAAAAAAATTGATTTTGTCAAAATTGATGTGGAAGGCTTTGAGGAAGATGTACTCGTTGGCGCTAGAAAAACTTTGGATACCCACAGTCCGATTATTTGGATAGAGGCCTGGAAGAATAACTTCGAGAAAATTGACAAGCTTTTGAACTCATTCAACTACAAACTAGAAAAGATACTCGGAGGTGATAACTATCTTTACATCAGACGAGAAGGCTCTGAAAAATAGTAAAGAGCTATTCTTTGGCTGGTGAAACGGTCAGGACCCAGGCTTGGACTATTTGGAGTCCGTAGAGGCGGAAGTGCATCAAATATATTCGAACAGTTTTCCGATTTCTTTCTGGAGGAGGGGATTTTGGCATGGAGTCGCGCAAGCCGACACCGGCAACGCATAGTAGTTAGCAGTCTCGCTTGTTCTGGCTCTTTCCACGGCGGGGCCGGTGCTCTCTAGTTAGCTTACGCCGACGTCGCATATCAGATTTTGAAAACATATGGAAAAGAAGTTAGTGGTCTCCAAAATTATTGTCGTCACAATGTTGACAAAACCCATGGAAATGTATAGTATACGTATTACTAATTCGTATTAATTAAGGCACAAAAGTGTTTAATAATAGATTAAAAGGGATTTTTTTATTTTGGTTCGCTCTAATATTTTCCTCACAGGCCAAATCAAGTGGACACTGGAATATAGCTAGTATTAGAAGAAATACCAATGGTACCGATATAAAATTCTCTGACAACAGACCTCATCGCATGATAGTTGAGGGTCGAACTGTATCGGCTGGTGTGTACGCTATGCGTTCTGTTGGAAATATGTTGGGTACACTCTATTCCATTTTTCTTGGTCATCCTCTGCAAACAAACTATAATGAACCAGGTATTGGTGATGGGGTATTTTACCGTGATTCGTCCACAGTTGAAAAAGTATCCTTGGCTGGAGTATCTGCGGGGGCATTATTCTTTATAGCGGGAGCAGTGTTTATCAACATGGAGCTTTATGAAACTGCTGTTTTTACATTTATATCTGGATTTGCAGCAATTACGGTCGGAGGTACATATGCTGCTTTGTATAGAAAGCATATGGAAACGAACCGAGGAATCGATATTCAGCCAGATGGATCTACATGGTTGGGATATTTTAATAGAAATAGAAAGCTGGAGGGAGATGGAATAGTCTTGTGGCCGGACGGAATTGCCTACAATGGAATATTTGAAGATGGTAAAATAGTAAAAAATAATCCAATTGATAAGCTAATTCTTTTTCCGAAGGATAATAAATACACCATGGATTTTATTGATATTGAAACTTCTAAGAAGGAAGACTGGGAGATTGGATGGTATAATCTTGCTAATACATATTGCTTCCACATTATAAACTACGACAGTGTAAATAAATTACTTAGATTTGCTGACGGAGATGTTTTTAGAGGAGTTCTCAGTAAAAATGCTGAAGGAATCTATATACCCAAAAATGGCACTGTAGTTGGAGATACACTCAGAAATGTTCTTTTTAGGAAAAGGATAGATGAAAAGGAAGCTTTGGGTGTTAAAATTAATTCCTATGAATCGACGTGCACTTGCAAAATGATGATAGATCGCAGGAAAATTCCTGGGATGACCCGAAGAGTTATTAATAAAAAACCTCCTCAAGAACAGCAGAAAATATATGATGACGATGATGACGATGAGAGGTTTTTCTTGGTGGAGGATTATCCTACTGATTGAGTGGGTGTATGTTATGAAAACGCCTATTAGCATAATAGCGGGCAACGAGGTTGCCAAGATAGTTAAGATGAGGGGGTGTGTAAGCAAATGTGGTCAGGCAGAGTGAAATTCGCAGGCTCTCTGTACTGCAATAGATTTCCTGCTATTATAAGCTCCTATTTCCAACTTTTTGCTCTGTATTCAAACATTTCTAAAAGGGGAAATACCAAAAGATACTGAAATGCCAAAAGTTATTTCGCTTATTGAAAAATGATTTATTGCTAGTAGACTGCGGATGCCGTTTGGCCAATCAGACATTAATTAGGTATTTAGGTGTTCTTTAGATTTTTATTAATTGTTCTTATTTCGGTGGCTAGCAAAGCTGCTCTTTGTGACGTTATAGCTAACAAGAAGGTGACAAATAAGGATTTTGGCGTTTGGAATGTATCCTGCGAAGAGGACGAAATGTTTGGAAGCATCAGGTGTGTGCTGTTTGTAGAAATAACCGAAAAAACTGTGATTTTTGTGAATCCCTACAACAAAATTCCGGTTCTGATGATTTCCAAGGACAGTTATCCAGGCAGAAATATTTTTATAAAGGTTGATAACAACAAACTTATAGTTTCAAAACCGACTGTGGACGGAAGGTATGGTATAATTTCCTTCGGCGACAGGGATACAAGAAATATGCTCGATCAGGTCAAGTCAGGAAGTAATTTCTACATAAGATTTGCAATGAGAAAATCCACATTTCCGGAAGGATTTAAGGAAATTACAGTGAAATTCTCGCTTTCAGAATTTCAGAGGGCCTTTACTTATTATGTGGAGCAGGTAAATAAGTATATGGTTAATAACTCTAAATAAAGAGGTTTGAATATTATGACAATACGAGTTGCCATTAACGGTTTTGGAAGGATAGGGAGATGCGCCCTGAGAGCCTATTTTGAGAATATGAAGAAATACAAGAATATAGATATCGTTGCAATCAATGATTTAACCCCCATTGTGACGAATGCACATCTTCTGAAATATGACTCGGTTCACGGTCCATTTGGGGGAAATGTGGAAGTTAGAGGTGATAGTCTTTTGATTGACGGAAAGGCGATAAGGGTTTGCGCTGAGAAGGATGCTTCGGCTCTGCCCTGGAAATCGTTGGGGGTGGATGTGGTCTATGAATGCACTGGTCTGTTTACAGACCGAGAGAGTTCCAGTGCACACCTGAAGGCAGGGGCAAGAAAAGTTATAATATCTGCTCCAGCTAAGGATAACACCGTTAAGACGGTGGTTGTTGGGGTTAATGACGGCGGCCTGCTAGAATCTGACGACATAATATCGAATGGTTCCTGCACGACAAACTGTCTTGCTCCTCTGGCGAAAATTTTAGATAGGGAAATCGGCCTGGTGAAAGGTCATATGACAACTATTCATGCATTTACTAACGATCAGAGAACCGTCGACTGTGCTCACAAAGATCTAAGGAGGGCAAGAGCCGCTAGCCTATCCATGATACCAACCACCACTGGAGCCGCAAAGGCTGTTGCTCTGGTTCTGCCACAACTAAAGGGTAAACTGGATGGTGTGTCCATAAGGGTGCCAACTCCGGATGTATCATTTGTTGATCTGTCCTTTGAGGCAAAGAGAGTGACTACTACTAACGAGATCCATTCCCTAGTTAAAAAATACGCCTCCGGAGAACTTAAAGGCATACTTGACTACACCGAAGAGGAACTTGTTTCCGTTGATTTCCTCCATAATACTCATAGCTCCATATTTGATATGTCGCAGACTAAAGTGATAGAGGGTAATTTTGTAAGAGTCGGATCATGGTATGACAATGAATGGGGATTTTCAAATAGAATGCTCGACACCACTTTACTATGGATGGATAAAAAGGCCTAGCACACCAGACAACAGATAGTCAGAGAAGGGCTGTTACTTCGCCACTTTCTGCGGGGGGTGGTTGTGCTGGACTGTCCCCAGACCATGGGGAGTGTTTTGCCATGAAATATCCTCACTCTGGGAAGGTATCTGGTTCTCAGTTTTTTATTTTCTCCCGTATTCTTCGGAGACGAGGCGTTTATGTGCTCTTTGCATAGCGAATGTTTATCTTGTACAACATACTTGACATTCCTTTAAATATTGTGTATAAGGTAAACGCTCAAACATCTTTTATTTTAAAAATGGCGGAAAAAACTAAAGATAAGAACCCAGTGGCCGGAGTCACCAAGGAGGAATTGGAGGAATTTGTACTTCATATTTTAAAAGTTTCAGATATCGAAGACTTTTGTGAGCTCGATGGAGATGACAAACTAAAAACACTGGTCAGACTAATGATAGATCTGTTCTTTCGTAACGATGGCACCTACGGAGATGTAAAAACTCTAGAGGAAAGGTGGGACATTTTTCTGGAGGGGATTTCAGCTGTGACAGGGAAGAAACTATATGATCCGTATGGCAAAAACAAAAATAGAGATGTGAATCTGTTTTCACAGCTTACAGGAGCTGGAAAAGCAGAGACGGATGTTTTTCTAACGGATGGGCAGATAGCTGAGCGTCTTAATAGTTCCAAATATTCCGAAGAAAGTAATTTTTCACTGTTCTGGGACATTTTTAAAAACCTTGGTCTAGAAATGTTTATGGTACAGCGAGAAATGTTACGAAAAAGGGGAGAAAGACTTGAGCCACGATACCCAGGAAGTGCTCCCGAATACGATGTTTCGAAAAGGCTCACGAGCCTCAGAATACTGCGGGAATATTCCGATAGGGTAATAAGGGATAAATCTGAGAAGGATCTCACCAGAATTCCGGATGAAAAATTTGAGAGAATACTTCCTATATTCTATGGTGCCCACTTTGAAAATGTCTTTTCTATCTATATAAGAGCTTTTCCCGAAGAAAAACTAAAAGACTCTGATGATCCTGGGCATATGTATATGGATTATGGTTTTATTGATTATTGGTGGACAGACAACTGCGAAAATTCTGAAGAAAAAGGATATTTCGAAGAAAATGGGGTTTTTGACATTAGAAATAAAGCCAATGAGGCTAGAGTCGCGCAACTGGCCAGGAGTTTCGTCGAAGCCTTCATTTCCGATAAAAGAATACGGAGGAAACTGGATGAGGCCATTGCGGATGAGGAAAGGGTAGAAAAAGAATTTGTGAGACTAATACCGGATAAGGATCGCAGTACTGGTTATGAAGTAGGGTATATTGTAGAAAAACGAAAGGAAACGGAGTCATCTGTGATGAGTTTTAAACCCTATGAGAAGACTTCTGTGATCAAGAAGATATTTGAGCACATGGACTCTTTGCCCATAGGTGGATATCTTAGACAATTTTTAAAGGAAGGTGGTACGGAGCTAACCTGTGATCATCTGTTCAGCGGACAGTTTGTCCGGGGAGCCAATAACGCCTATATAGGAACCAGCGGAGCTATTCCCACAAACAACATCCTCGGTACCTCCGAGATGCCCGAGCTGTTGAAAAATGTTTCCAGAGATGAGATGCAGGGAAAGCGTTTTGCAGAAAATAATCCAATCGTACCTCTGGTTGAAAGGGAGCACCCTGTAGATTGGATTGAAAACTCCGAAGTTCTCTACACAACCGGAGAATATCTGCTAAACCAGTGGAAAGAACAACAGATAGAAGGTAAATTAAATAGTCCCGAGAACATAAAGAACTTTCTGTATAATCTCTACGTGAATCTGTATAAAACGGTAGGAGAGTACTCGAACAGTAATGAAAAACTAAAGTTACTGGATAAAAGACTGGCCGAACTGGAAGAAAAGTACTATGAAGAAATTACTTCTTCAGAAAAACCCGATCTGGCCAAGACAGAGATGATCAGAAGACTAGAAGTCTATGACATGGACAGTAAAAAAGTTAAATATCTGGAAAAATTGTATGAAAGTAGCCAAATTAAAGACATCTTAGAAACAATGAAAGCGAAAAACAAAGTAGCCCTAGCAATACAGAAGATGTCAATTTTAGAGAGTTCTCTGGAGGAGGGAGCGATGACAACACCGAAGTGAGTACACAATTCAAAACTTGACTTCATTACTCTCCCATGGAGTACTATTTATCTCTGAACAGAGTGATGTGGATTTGTCCCACATGTTATGAATTTGTAACACCACGAAAAATTCTCTATTGCATTTTGTCTTGGATTGGTTAGCATACACCCAATACGTTATTTTCTCAGGATGATATTCAGGGAGCAAGAGTCGGTGAGAGGCTACCGTTGGGGTGTGAGGGATTGTGATGAAGGTTTAGCATTGGCAATATACCAGAGAAAACGGATTCCACCTACAGTTGGTAAACTATTGGCCATGAGAGGTGTCGGGTTGGATAGTGTTGATGACTATCTGAGCCCCAAGATAAAGAATTTACTGAAAGATCCATATCACCTACTTGATATGGGAAGTGCTGTTGAGATTATCTATAGGGCTATCCTCGATAAAAAAAAGATATGTGTATTCGGTGACTATGATGTGGACGGAGCTGCGGCATCTGCGCTGATGGTGATGTTTTTTAGAAATATCGGAGTGGAGGTGCTAACCTATATTCCTGACAGAAGTGAAGATGGTTACGGATTGAGTGAGCAGGCGATTGAAAAACTGAAGCAACAGGACGTGGAATTCATAATCACTGTAGACTGTGGTGTGTCGTGCTTTGATGCTGTAGAATTTGCGAATAGCGTTGGAATTGATGTGGTTATCACAGACCATCATATTGGGCCAAAGATGCTGCCAAACGCGAAGGCTCTGGTAAATCCGAATAGACTGGATGAAGAATCTGAATATAAATACCTGGCCGGAGTTGGGGTAGCATTCATGGTTTGTATTGCACTCAATACCTACCTGAGAAACATTGGCTACTATTCCCGAATAGGTCTAGAGGAACAAAATCTTCTTTATATGCTGGATCTTGTGGCTCTGGGAACCATATGCGATGTTATGCCTCTTGTGAGTATAAATAGGGCTTTTGTCAAGCAAGGGTTAGAAATCTTTAAAAAGAGGAGTAACCTGGGACTTTCAGTCCTAATTGAAATCATAGGTCTGACCGACGTAATCGATACATATCATCTTGGCTACGTTCTGGGTCCAAGAATAAATGCAAGTGGCAGGGTCGGCGATGTCAGCATAGGTAGCAAACTGCTATCCTGCAGGGATAGGGCTGAGGCTAAGTATCTGGTCGAGCAGTTGAACAACTTCAATATAGAAAGACAAAATATTGAAAAGACTATCTTGTGCGAGGCAATAAAACAGGTTGAGAATAAAAAATTATTTAATAATCATGTTATTTTCGTTGAGGGAGATGGCTGGCACGAGGGTGTTATAGGAATAATAGCTTCCCGAATAAAAGATAAATATAATAGACCAGTTTTTATTATTTCTAAAGATAAGGAATATGGTAAAGCTTCCTGTAGGTCTGTGGACAAGAGCGTAGACATTGGCTCTGTCATCATCCGAGCGAAGGAAAATAATTTACTGATAACTGGTGGAGGTCATGCTATGGCCGGTGGGTTTACCTTCGAAATCAAGAAATTACCAGATATAGAAGAATTTATAGAAAATAGTATGCGGGAGAATCTGGACCTCTACTTCAGTAAAAACGAAAAGTATGCTGATCTGGTGTTGCCCATGGGATCTCTTAGTGAGCAACTGGTAACAGACATAGAACGAATTGGTCCTTTTGGAAATGGCAATCCAAGACCGATGATTATCTTGGAGAATGTTATTATACTTAGTGTCAAAAAATTCGGGAAGAGTAACGACCACATAAAATGCATTATTGGGTCTAATGATCTGGTTAAAAATAAAAATACGGTTACCGCCAATATTTTTAGAATTAATGACGACCGAATTAGTAACCTGCTGTTTGGCGAAAGAAAGATAAAATGTGATCTCGTAGGCAATATCTCTATGAACAGATGGATGAACATGAAAAGTATCCAATTTAATGTGGAGGACATTATACTAAACTAGAAACCTCCTGTAGATAGACAGACTTACTTTACGGAAGCCGTTTCACTACGTCGAGGAATATGTTTTCTGCCAGACTTTCAATCATATTGGAATCCTCTTTCTTTTTTCTAACATAGTCCGAGTACTTGAATACTGAGCTATTTGTACTGTGTAGAAGACTTAATTTTTCTGACACTATCTCATCTCTAATTTTTACATGGTACCTGACATTTATCATTCTATTTTCCTCCCTTAGACTTCCGTCGTCCTTCATGGCCGATGGAAAATTTGTATCATCAATATCCAGAGTCAGTTCACACCTACGGCTGGCATCATTTTTGGTATTTTTATTTACTACCAGGTCAAATTTAGCCTCTAGAGAATTCCTTAGTTCTCTAAACAACAGTGTTTTATCTGGAGTTTCGTTAATAAACATGACGTTAAAGGAGTTGCACTGGGAAAGTATGTTCCTTCCGCTTCTCCTAAGAATTGTCGTACAGGCACACAATGCCAGGCTAAGTAGCACGTAGAGACCAGGCTCCCGAGACCAAACTCCGCTATAGTGAAACACTCTCTTCATGATTTGAACTTTGATATTATGTCTTACTTTTTCCCTATCGCACTATCAATCACAAATTGAGTGGCACCCTGGATCCATTTTCCCCCGTTCTTTACAACCACCAGGACTACCACTATGCCTACAATTATGAATGGCATAGCCATGAGAACACTTCTTCCCTGGGCCACCATTACATTTGCCTGGACAGCTGAATACTTGGATGATTTATTTTTTGACTCCTTTTTAGCCTCATCTAGTTCTTTCTTTTTCTTTTCGTCTTCCCTCTCTTTGGCGGTCTTTTCAGCTTCACTTTTAGCATCTGACTTCTTATCATCTTTTTTTTTCTTGTCATCCCCTCCATCGTCGGTAAACCCGGCTATAGCATCATTTGCGCCATCGTCGGCAGGGGAAGAAGGTGGACTTCTATTTTCCGGTTCGTCGCTCATTTTCTAATCCTATTAAAAAGGTATGTCATCATCTATAACTTCTCCCGTAAAATCGCCGGGACCCACACCGGAACTTCCATCTGTTCGCCCCACAGTGCCATTGGTCGTCGCAGCCCTCCCAAGTGAGCTATAGTATTCGTCATCAGGACCATTCAATGTACCCCCACTGCTTCCAGAATTTCTCGGATCTAAAATCTGCAGTTCGGCTGTGAAGCCCTGCAAAATTATCTCTGTTGCATACTTATCTACACCACCTGGGTCAACCCACTTTCTTGTTTGGATTGATCCAGACAAGTACAGCTTTGAACCCTTTTTTACGTAATTTCTAACGATGCTCACCAGTCCCTGGGAATAAACAACTATTCTATGCCATTCGGTTTTATCTTTTCGCTCCCCAGTTGCCTTATCCTTCCAAGAATCTGAGGTTGCAAGACTGAAGAGAGCTACTTCATTACCATTGTTCATCGTCCTAACCTCCGGATCCTTTCCAACATTACCTATAAGTACCACTTTATTAACAGACATATCACAAACCGCACCGTATTTTCCCACATTGTAAATCACTTTATTTAAAAGTAAATTGATTAAAAGCATGGTCAAAATATATGCGAAAATTTTGTTATTGGCATAATAATCAGGTATAAAACTATGTCACGGAGAAAGGATTTGATTTATATTTTTATTCCTAAATCTTGAACCTAAATTTTAAATTGCTTCCCATGAAAATACCTAATAGACTAAGGAATGGGCCCAGGTAGGTAATTCCGCCAAGACCCAAAATCAGGTTCTGACGGATTTACGCCGTGTTTTAGTTCTGGACTATTCTGGCTTAGTCACGTTATTTTCCTTTTTAGGTGATGGTATAACAATATTACTGTCTCCTGTTGTCGTTGAGCTCACATCCAGACTACGGAGGGAGTTTGTGGAAATTGTGTTGCCTATTGTCAATGAGGAAGAGCTACTATTGGACGATAGAGGAATTGTTGACAGTCTCAGAGTAGAGCCGTGGTTAGGAATTGGAAAGGAGAAATCAGTTTCGTCCAATGCTCTCTGAGGAGCAGACTGGGTGTCTCTTGACTGTGGGCGTGATATATCTCTTCCAATTTGTTCGAGTCTCAGAAAAGCGGGGTGTTCTCTACTTGCGAGCGTTGAGGGCATAGAGAAGCGTCTCATCATTGACGCTCCGCTCTCATCTGGTTCTCTATAAACTCCTGGATTCCCAGGAGGGTTATTGGTGATAGTCCGGTTTTGATTGGTAAGATGATAGATATTTCTCGCCATTGAAGGACCGTGAGGTATTGGTGCATGAACGTGATTATCTAAATTAAGGAATGCAGCCGACTGTCCATTGGCAAGTCTATTTCTAGAAAAAGGTGTAGGAGCTCTAAAATAGCGACCGGAAGTAGCTGTCTGTTCATCGAGATTGGATAGAGGTGGACTAGCGGTGGTCGAACGATGCTGGACTATAGTTCCTAATGAACCTGTACCTATCGTCGAGTTCTGGTATATCCTTGGTCTCTCTGAATGTCTCATAGCAAGGGGCCTTGCTCTGGGACAAATTGCTGTGATAGAAACAGGATTTAACGTATTAGGTGAATCATCCTGCAAATTCTGCTGGTCTATCTCAATTTCAGGTATTTGTACATATGAGTAAGTCCTTAGATCGTCCGAAAAGACATGGGTCAATATGCTATCATTGGTATTTGCTATGACTGGCACAATGGACGCCGCTGGAGAAGATGTGGAATATAGAACAGCACTGGGGGAGTTTCTCCTGCTGGAAGGTCTACTATAGGGTGAATTTCTACGATTCATATTAAAAAAACCCTGTCCAAAAATTTCTCCCCCATCATTTCTATGTGGAGACGCTGCCCTAAACACAGATTGAGTATTGGGGCGCGGTGACGAGCTGGCCGATATACTAATCCTTCTGGCAGAATTTCCTGATACTAGCATAAATGGACTAGAGCCAGAACTAGGAGACATTATATCGAAAAGGGGTCCTATGCTGACAACATCCGAAAAGGATGAAGGGGAGCTATAGAGTTCTTGACCAGAAACATCTGGTACCTGGTCAGAATTTGGAATAACGTTCACTACCATCGAATTTACTACAACTCCGTTTCCTGTAATGGGTCTATCACTAATATCATTTCCATCATCTATTTCGATGTTTATTCTGGCTCTATTCTGGTTTCTCCTTTGACTCTCTACTCCATCTCCTTCACCATCTTGCTCTTTTTCTACATTCTTTTCTTCCATCTCTCTGTCATCACCATTATTTGGTCCAGAAGCCTGTTTTTGAGATTGTTTAGCTACTTTTTTTAGTTTTTTCTTCTTTTTACTGGACGTTTTACTGCTACCTCCTACGCTATCTGATCTGGCGCTATTGTCGTTATTTGTTCCATTCCTTCTGTTACTGCTTGCTGTCTGCGCTCTAGTTAGCATGTCTTCGTATTCATCATCACTATTTTCCTTACTGCACTTTTTACAACAGCCCGTGAGAAAGCCACAAATACAGTCCGCGCAGTTTTCTCCGATTTTGTTAGCTGCCAGAACGCCTACCGACAGACAATTTGCTCCAATGTGGATGGCTAAAATTGTAACTATTGTAGGATACTTTTGTTTTATAGGCATAGGGCCTCCTGTTTTTTTGAGTTAACTGCATTATAACATAATAATGAGAATAATCTAATATATATTATATTTAATGTCAATATATTTTATTTATAAAAGAAAAATTTGGTGATTATGCATATATATTAACTAAAGCATGTCATGTTGTCCCGGATCTACCTCAGTCATAACATTTTGTACTGCTGATAACCGTGGAATATAGTTAAGTCATTGTCAGGCGGCTACCAACACTTATATCCTGGAGACATGCTATTTATGTATTTGCTGTATAGTAAATATTCTTATCTCAAATATCCTGTCAATACCAGCCTAAAGACTGACTGAAACACAATAATTTTTATATATTCTCTTCAGGAGGGAGATTTAATGGTATTCAGGTTTATAATAACATATAGAAGGACCTACATCGCTCTGTTCTGTGGCTGTTGATTTCACGGCTGTATATGGCGGGTACCTGGACAACTAGCAGTCGAGTTTTTGAATTCTGCCCAGATGGCGTCCTCCGGCGAACGAAGTGGCCAGAAATACTTTGAGGTTTTCAAGTGCACATTCCTTTCCTATAATTCTTGCTCCCAGACAGAGGATGTTGGCATTGTTATGTTCTCTTATAAGTTTTGCTTCAAGACTGTTGTGGCACAGACCGGCCCGTATACCCTTGAATCTATTGGCCGCTATAGACATTCCAACTCCCGTGCCACAGATCAGCACGCCAAAATCAGCTTCTCCCCTTAGAATCCTTTCGGTAACTTTTTTGGCGTAGTCTGGATAATCCACTTGGCTACTACCGTCTACGCCCAGATCTATAAAGTTGAATCCAATGAACTCTCCACTAAAATTGATTAAAAAATTCTTCAGCTCAAGACCAGCTGCATCATTGGCAATCAGTACATTTTTTACCATTTCCGATCCTTACAAAAATTTTAAAACTATAGTATATACTTAAAACCAATATTAAAGTTATTTCTTGGGCCATATCCAAATATGTATCCATCGCTCGACCTCAGGTCAACAAATGTATTGTACAATCTGTATCTAAAGCTAAGCAGCAGCTGGTCCGTGACCATAAACTCAAATCCCGCTATAAACTGGTACAGCGGGGTGAATTTGCTGTTGATTTTGAAGTCTGAATCTAAAAAATCGGCCTTGGTGTGGCTGAAATCGCTTTTCACAACACCAAAGCCCACAGCGAAAAACGGAATAATTCTAGATTGATTAATTTCTGTCATAAAATTAAAAATATAGTTCCTCGTCTCAACTGTGCCGTCTTTAACAGTGTTTTCGATTGGTGGAATTATGTCCGACAGGGAATCCGAATAGTCAAAATATTCAAATTCTATGCTAAAGTTCTTTGTAAAATAGTATCCGAATGTCGACGAATAGGAGTGTTCCAATTTGCCTGTTACAATCTCTGGACTTATTTTATCATTTTCTATTTTTTGCAAAGAAAAATTTTTAACAAAAAAGTAAATGGAAACGTAAAATCTTCCATCTCTGTAATAGATAACTCCATTGTTATCCGGCCTATATTTCAGTTTTCCCCTATATTGGTCGCCTATTTGACCTGTATTTTTATATAAATTCGTCAATTTTCTTGGTCTGTCCTCGTTCAGTCGTCTGGTCTCTATACCGTCCGGAAGTGACAAGGTTACGTCCGCCATAGCTTCCCGGACCAGAAGTGGGACACATACCACAAAGAGAAGAATTGTCCAAAGGTTTTTCAATAGATTATCTCCATTGTCCATGGCTCTCTCCTACGTGTTGGCTATCTCTGTGACTGTATGACAATAGTTGGTTGTCACCGGCAGCGCTCCGAATTTAGCTAGAGACCCACCTTCATTTTTTATAGTTACACACATACTTTTTTATGCTATGTCACATGGCATTGTATATATATTAATCAATTATTTTTTCAACATATAAAATAAAGATGTGGCGAGAACTATACATGTATCGCATCTTTTTGTTTGGGACCGCCAACTCAATATATATTTTTGAAATTCTCTCCCCATCGGAACACTGAGGGAAAAAAGAATAGAAAGTAGCAATAGATATATTCTAAATATCTCAATTGATTTTAAAAAACATTATTAATATAATTATACTAGGATTGAAACTACTTTTAAATATGTATGAAGAAATAAAACTACTCTCAGAGGGGGAGATACTCAGTCTCAGGATAAAATTGGAAGGTTGCGAGTTATTTTCAAAGATAGGCACAAGCACTAGATTTTTTACTGTAGATAATTGTCCAGTTGTAAAGATTGGTTGTGGTGCTTACGGTGATATATACAAAGTCTATAGCGAAAAATTGGGAAAATATGTTGCTGTAAAAGTATTCCGTGAAGAGAATTCTGCAGAAATATTTAAGAAAACCCAAGGGGACTTTGAGTATGCAGACGTTTTTCGGGCACAAAAATATAAATCACGAGCTCTCCCAGAGATTTTTTCTAGCAAGGAAGTTGAGTTGGAAAAAAGAATTTTAATAATGGAATACTGTGAATGCGGCGATCTTTTAGATTATCTTAATTCAAGGACCAATAGTCGCACCAGAAAAAATAATCTGAAACAACAATTTCCAGCAATTATCAGACTTCTTAGAGATATGCATGATTCCCTCCTTATGCACAGAGACATAAAACCGGAGAATATTCTTATAAGGAAAGATGGTAGCTGGGTACTCAGTGATTTTGGGTCTCTCGCTAGGGATAACCTCCATGAAATAGACAAAGACGATATGTACGGGACCCTCAAATATATGCCGCCGGAAGTAGCCCTTAAGGGTGCCTACTATAGTACAATGGGTGATATTTGGTCCCTTGGAATTGTAATGTACATGGTACTTACGGATAAAAATCCGGTAGAATCCTTATTTTTCGAAACTTTTGGATGCAATGATATCAATGCCTTATCCGTAAAAAAATTCGAACTCGGAATGAAAGTAATATTACAACGTCCCGACGATTGGAATAAAAGGATTCTTGAAAATCTGAAAGGACGACACAAGGTAGACGAATTTTTTATGGAAATCATCCCAAAAATG
>JAIRWJ010000033.1 GCA_031269065.1 Rickettsiales bacterium | reverse complement strand
GGTGCCAC
Organism: Rickettsiales bacterium; assembly: GCA_031269065.1. Lineage (GTDB taxonomy): Bacteria > Pseudomonadota > Alphaproteobacteria > Rickettsiales > UBA1997 > CALXRO01. The sequence goes on along the minus strand of JAIRWJ010000033.1, from coordinate 11,667 downwards.
AAAAGGGACTCGAACCCCCGACCTACTGATTACAAATCAGTTGCTCTACCAGCTGAGCTAATGTGGCACACAAAAATGCCAGACCCGACTATTCTAGAAGACAATAATCTTTTTACAAGTTTCCGTGGAAAAAGGATTTCCCCATAGACTATTACTTTTTATTTATAGTATATCACTCTATATCGCCTTCTGACCCGCAAAAGAAAATAAATAATTGAGTAGGTTTTTGAAAAAACGCGGATCATCTTTTTGAACGGGCAGAAAATAGAGTTTGTGTACAAATGGCAATAATGGCATTTTAATATGAATATGAGATATGCAGTTGCCGCATTCTTTTAAATTCTCCAGTGGTGCTGAATGGAGGAATAAAAGGACGGGAAAAATGACCATGCTGGAGAAAAAGTGGTATAAAATACCTGAACCGAGGGCGGAACTTTTGATTCATAGTAGCCCACTCGATTTCAAAAACTTTTTGGTCTCTTTTTCCATGAATTCGACTCTAACTTTGGTGGTTCCTTTCTCTAAAAATCCCAACTCCTCTGCGGCTCTTCGGGACACATCGATTATTCTATCGTTAACAAATGGTCCCCGGTCATTTACCACTAGTAGCACGCTCTTTCCATTCTCAAGATTAGCGACTTTGACAACAGATGGCATCGGAAGGGTTCGGTGAGCAGCCGTCATATCGTGCATACTAAAGGTATCACCGTTGGCGGTTTTTCTATTATGGAAGCCTTCTCCATACCAGGAGGCTATACCCGTTTCTCTGTAAGAACTGTCTTCTCCGGGACAATACTCTTTTCCAAATATTTTATAGGGTTTGCCAACTTTGTATTTGCCACCACGCTTTACCTCAATTGCACCACAGGAACTGTCCTTTTTACTGGAAGTTTTAGCATACATGTTATTCTTGACTACCATATAATACGTCCCGGAACAGGAGACAGAGAAAAAGGCCATGGCCAAAGCTAGGTGTTTCCTAGCTGCCAATCTTTTTGAACCATTTGCTATCAGCATACTTTTTTTCTAGTAGCTTACGATAAAGATCTTTTCCCTCCACATAGCCGATATGGGAATAGAGCCTGTACATCAGATAGGAAACTTCCGGGGAGTAGATATTTTCGGGGTATTTGTTGGTGATTTCTCTCAGATGGTTCAGAGCGCCTATAAAGTTATTGTTCTCTATATAAAACTTGGCTATGTTTAATTCACTTTCCACCAGATACTCTAGCACATCTTTACTTTTTAAAATAAGGTCATCATCATAGATCGAGCCCGGAAAAATAGCTAGCATCATACCGATGTCGTAAAATACTTCCTTTAACATCATCAGATCGCGTCTGGATTTACCAATTTTTTTATATTTGTTCAGAATCTCAAGATAGTAAACGTATTGCAAATTTTCTATATCCATGTTGAGCTTCTTAATGCTATCAATTTTTAGCAGGGCATCATCGTAGTCGCCTATGCTATAGTGGGCATAGGCTATCATCAGCATAGCCTCGTAGTATTTTGCGAAGTCATAGTTGCTTTCCAACTTTTCAAAATCTTCAATGGCGCTCTTTACCCTGTTAAATTTAAAATTCTCCATTGCCCTGGTGTAGAGAAGTTCCCCGCTTGTCCGGTCGGAACCGTTTTTACCAGTGCAAGACACCATAGCTGCGGCTACGAGCAGGCTCAGGAACTTTTTCATGGAAGTTTTTTCCAATTAGATTGCATTCAATGTAATATGAATTATTTTCTTTGCAACAGAGTGTACATATTAAGGCAATGCACATGCGGAGAAAGGTCGAAGAATTTTTTCGCTATTTGGAGGTAGAAAAGAATTATTCTAGAAATACGATTCTGTCCTACAGAAATGATATGGAAGATTTTCTGAGGTTTACCTGTGATGATCTCAAAAAAAGTATGGACACGGCAGTATTTGAGAACCTCGAACTCAGAGATTTCAGACTATGGCTAACCAATAGAAGTTCCCGAGGTATTTCTGGCAGAAGTAACGCCAGAGCCATGGCGACAATTCGAAGTCTGTACAAATTTTTAGAGAGGAACTGTGGCATAGGTAATGAGATTGTTTTTAAAATTAAGAGTCCGAGGTCGCCAAAATCGCTGCCTAAGAATATTAATCACAATAACATCATCAAGATGATACATTGCGTGGAGAATTTTGTGAAAAATGACTGGGAGATCAGGAGAGATAGGGCTCTTATGGTTCTCATGTATTCCTGCGGCCTCAGGATCAGTGAGGCACTGAGCCTTAGTCTCAATTCCTTTGTAGATGGAAACAAAATAAAAATTCTCGGCAAAGGCCAGAAAGAACGCATAATCCTTATACTACCAGTTGTTCTGGAAATGCTGGAGAATTATATAGGAGCTTGCCCTCATGACACAGGAGGAGATATTTTGTTCTACGGCTCCAGAGGGAAAAGGTACCAGCCAGCAAGATTTGAAAAACTAATTCAGAACATAAGGAATGTTCTAGGTCTTCCAGATAATGTGACTCCACATTCTCTGAGACACTCTTTTGCCACAGAGCTGCTAGCTAATGGCGCAGATCTGCGGAGTATACAGGAACTACTTGGTCACAGTAGCCTGAAAACAACCCAGGTCTATACCCACGTGGATCCTAGCAATATTCTGAAGGTTTACAACAAAACCCATCCAGCTGGTCTAGCTGAGGCTCATCTGGGCAAGGACGATGATTTATAGATTCTGCAGCTCTATCCTGCCGATAAGCTTTACATAGGCCAGAACAAGAGCTAGAATAGCAAATCCCCAAGTTGAGAACAGATAGTTTACGGTGCCGGTTAGAGCAAGACCCGTTAGGACGTTCTGCAGTACAAATATACAAACGCCAGTTAGAGACACGTTCAATGTTCTCAGCATGTGTTTTGTATCCCTGGGGTTGCTACCAGAAAACAGGACGCCTATGAAAACCATAAGTATGTACATTGCTGGCACTAGGATCAGATTATTCCTCCTTATCTCGAATCTACGGGTGTTCAGCCCGTGGACTCTAAAGTCTTCTATGAGACTACCTAGAGATAAAAAATCTACTGTCTCGGGATTTTTATACTTGTTCTGGATCTGTTTTCTCACAAAGGCATCGTTTGCTACCACAGGTATTACTATTTTCTCCAGAAAAGTAATATCTTTGCCCTGCTCAATCAGGTGGGCACCGGCCACCACCAAGCGGCCGTTGACAATTTGCATAGATTCTGCATTGATTCTCCGGAGAAAATTTCCATTTTCGTCACTCACAAGTAGGATTATACCGTTAAAAACAAGACTTTCCACAAAAACACTGTCCGCTTTGGTGATTATTTCATATCCTTCAGGATTCTCTCCATTATCCTCATGTTTTTCGCCGCTGTGCCTTAGCCAGATACCACCACTGGGACGCATAAAGTCTGACGTTTCCACCACACCTTTGTACTTCTTCAGGAGTGTTTCGGATTTTTTCAGCATATTCACCGCACCTCTGTTATAAACCATTAGATAACCAATTCCCAACAAAAAAGCTGTGCAACTAAGTAGTCTCAGTATTTTCCAATCAGAAATTCCATTCGAATACAGAATTACCAGCTCATTCTTTGCTAGAAATTTTGTCATAATAAATGTTACAGATAGAAGAACTATAAATTGCAATATTGGCTCGATTACCCAGGGTATTTTAAAGATGACTATTCGTAGAGCGTCTCTGGGAGGAATTGAATAACTCTGTATATTCGGAAAGAATTCCAGAAAATTTACCACAAATACTATTGTAGAAACGACAAAAAATACCAACAAAAACATCTTCAAAAATTCGCTAACTATATGGAATGAGATTCTATCAATTATCATAGGGGTCTCATTTCAGTGTTTATTGCAAAAGATATGTAAATAATCTGTAGTGACGTCAGAATTGCCACCAGATAAAAACCCAGGATTTCGCTTTTTGCAAGCCTCAGCAGATAGAAGAAGGCAATCGATAGAACAGCACATAGACTATAGATGAATATATTTCTGGTACTGTTGCCACCGAATGTTCTTGAAAAATTCACGCTCAGCATAAAAACAGCACTCAGAAGAGCCAAAACCAGAGAAAATAAAGGAGTTAGAATCCTATTTAGGATTTCACTCTTGATAGCGATGGTTTTTCCTTCTATCCTCAGCAGTTCGCCTAGGTACATAAAATCTGCACTTCGTCGGCTGGATTTACCCTGTACAGAGTACAGTTCGTCCAGTTCGAGGGTAAGTCTGTCGAAGAATAGGATGTCTAACTCATCGTTGACCCCTGGCCTGAATTCCTGTATATTTCCATTATACAGCTCTATGTGGTCGTCATCCAGAAGTTTTGCCGATTTTGCATAGAGAATTTTGTTTTTAGTATCCGTTGGCTGGCCCTTATAGGCCGTTAAAAAATTCATGCTATTATCACTGCGACTACCAAGGTAAAGTGTTATGTCCTGAAATGTGTTAAAATTTTCGCTAGTCAGCAGCAGATTTGTTATGTTATTCTCAACTAGTCTTAGGGAATTTCTAAACATCATATTACCCTTTGGCACCAGGTATAATGTCAGACCATAGGATATTAGGCAACTCACCAGACCCAGCAGAAATGGGGGAAAAGCCAACTGTCTCTTTCCCAGACCTGAGGCCTCTAGTACCATAAGCTCGTTATTTCTCTCTATTCTGTCGTAGTACAATATTACTGAAATGAAGACCCCAAATGGTATGATCAACAAAATCACTCTGGGCATAATAAAAAGCATAATAGCCATGAACTCCGATATATCCAGACCACAGCGAGTCATATAAGTCATATAGTCCATGGATTTGATCACCCACATGGTCCCCCCTACTATAGATAGGGACAGAAAAAAATATTTTAGTAGATTTTTGCAGAGATATTTCACATATACCTTCAAGGGTTCCTCTCCTGATTATTACACATCGTATTGCTCCAGCACTTATCCCAACGCATTTCCTTGTTCTCTTAAATTTTCCATTTTCAATTCCCTTAACAAATTCATTTTTTCTTTTTCTCTATAGTTACGGTGATATTCTGACAAGTCGTTCTTCCACTTGTCTGAAACCAATCTTCAGCACCCAGACGTTTCGGCTTGATCATGGCTTTCTCTAGTTCTGGTATTTTTTCTATAAGATTGTCTCAGAACGTTTCACAGGGACCGTCCACATCTAGACAAACTCTTCCTCCGCTTTCCGGCTCTTTCATATTCTATTCCGGGTAATTCTACAATATATATATGGAATTTTCTAGTGGCAATGTGTTTAACTTCACAGTATCTGGCACAAAAAATATCAGACGTCCTGCAATATTAGCGAAGGTTTACCGGCTACAGACAATTTAATTTGATGCTCCACAGTCTATTTTTCCACTCTAGACTTTATCCAGCTTAGTCAGCATAAATTCAAAGGTACTCCCCCTGACTCCCGCTAGTCTTCTTAAGTGCCCATCTTTTAGATTTTTCAGATGATCCCCCATTTTGAAGTTATCTGATTGATATCTCCTGGTTATTTATTGCCGAACTAATAGCCGAAGAGTATTGCTAGGTCAAGTATTGGCCTGGAAATGGCTCTAGCAAAAAAGATGTCCACTGGATGGGAAATGATGTGAACAAGATTTGAGAGAGCTAGAGCCTATTCTCCCAATTCCAAGAATGGAGTAATTTTCAGTATTATATTTTTAACTATGGTGATGGCTACACTGCCACCGGTGCCATCCATATCCCTGTCCGGTGACTCTCTTGGTCTATTGATAACAACAATCAGGCTATATTTTGGATTTTTCATTGGCAGAGCACCAAAAAACGAGGCAAGATGAGCTCCTTTCCGATAGGCTCCGGCTATCATTTTTCTTGCAGTTCCTGTTTTACCGCCGATGTCATAGCCGCTAACATTGACAAGTCTACCGGTACCATTTGTAACAGCCAGTCTCAAAAATTTTCTGATGAGCTCAGATGTTTTTCTAGATATTTTTTTCACCTTTTTCTGGGATCTGAAATTGTATGTAAATCTAGGAGCTACTATGCTACCGCCGAGTATGCCTCCAAGGGCATTAAGCACATGGAGTGGAGAAGCAGCTAGGCCATAACCATAGGCTATGGTTATCAGATTTATATCTTTCCATTTTCTGGGCTGAATTGGCAAAGAAATCTGTCGGATGTCGGTATCAAGCTTTTCCAGCATACCAACACTTTCAAAAAATTCTAGCTGTCTATTCACTCCTATTCTCTTGGCAATCATGGCTATTCCTATGTTTGATGATAGTGCCAAAACCTCTCCAGTTTTTATTGTTCCCCTATTTCTTATAAATTCTATATCTCCGATCAGGAATTTACCATGTCTTATGTTCTGGCTAACATCGAATGTACTGTTTTCATCTATAAGACCCAATTCCAGCCCATTTGCCAGAGTAAAAACCTTAAGCACAGAGCCAAGCTCATAGTTTCCATAGGTGGCACGGTTAAAAGTATCTGAGCGATCACCGGGGTCATTTGGATTAAAATCCGGCAGAGAAACCATAGCAACTATGTTACCTGTGGTTATTTCTGCCACTATGCCAACCACAAAGTCAGATCTGTAGAATTCTTTGGCTCTCCGAAGCTCCTCTCTGAGGGCGCTCTGTACTCTCACATCCAATGTTGACCTGAGCTGTCCTTTGTCGGTGCTTTTGAGATAGGTATCGTAATATTCTTCCAGACCAAGTACTCCCTGGCCATCGGCATTGACATAGCCAACAACATGGGAGAACAAATTATCCTGGGGATAGTACCTCAGGAGACTATCTTCAAACACCAGAGAGGCTATAGGAAGCTGCCTCACTCTATTTTCCTCCTCTGGAAAAAGATGTTTTTTTATCAAAATATATCTATTCTTTGCATCCCTGCTGGTTAATCGATTGTAGATCTGACTATATGGCAGGCCAATTGCCTTCGAAAGTTTCTTAGCCACAAAAGATTCATTTTCCAACAGATTTCCATTGATGTATAGCGTTTTTGTGTCTATGTCACTGGCTATCAAATTATAGTTACTATCCACTATGTTCAATCTTCTAACCCTATTCAGAGGGAAGGAATTTTTTCCTACAAAGAAGGAATTGTACTGCAGCACAGTAAATGTGAATGTCCTCGCCACAATCACAGCAAACACCAGAGTCAGTCCGGCAATTATCAACGAAACTTTTATTCCTCTGGAATTCATCTTACAGTGAAGGAACTTGCCGTCTTTTCGTATTGAAAATGGTAAAAAGGTATTAGTTCGTCAAGAGCCTTTATCTCATCCTTGCCCATCAGATGCTTATCTGGACTACCTATGTTCACATAGATTGATTTCAGTCTTTCCGGATTCGTCAGATAGGATATTTCTAGATCCAGTCCTTCGACCTCTCTCCGAAGATTTTCCAGCGCTGTTTCCGTCCTAAGAATATCCTGTTTCACAGAAAATCCTATTCTTTTACTGAAAACCAAAGCAAGAAAAAGGCATAGGTTGGCTACGACCAATTTGTTATTGAAATCCTCCAAAATGTCCGTCAACACTTTATTCCCCACCTAAGTTTAGCTGACCTGGACCTAGGATTCCTCAGAATTTCAGCTCCGGAGGGTAACATGGGTTTTTTCGAACCAACATTGAATACGGCTGTCTCCTCCACACTACTTTTTGGGGCATCGATTCCATACTTATTATTTTTTTTCGACCTTATGTTTCCATTTTCTATAAAAAATCTCTTAACAATCCTGTCCTCGAGAGAATTAAAACTCACAACCACCAGTCGACCACCACTTTTAAGCAGGTTTATAGAATTTCTCAGTATAGTCCTCAGTTCCTCCAGCTCATCGTTAACAAAAATCCTAATGGCCTGAAATGTCCTCGTAGCATTGTCTATCTTCCCTCTCTTCCAGAAACAGCTTCTAACTACACCGGCCAATTCTATCGTTGTTTCTATAGGCTTCAGCTTTCTATGTTCAAAAATTTTTCTAGCTATAGCCCTACTTCTGAGCTCGTCCCCATATTCAGAAATTATGGAAGCTATTTTTTTCTCGCTGAAGACATTGACCACATCATAGGCATTTAGACTGTTTCCCCCCATAGTCATCAGCAGACCAGCTTCTCTATCAAAGGAAAAACCCCTCTGGCCATTTTCTAGCTGCATAGAGGAAACACCTAGGTCCAGCACTAGTCCGTCCAGGCTACCATCCCTTAGGACACTGCTTACATCACTGAATTTAATATTATAAAATTTGAATCTATCACCATAGGTATTTTTGATATCTTCAGCAAATTCCAGTACATTCTCATCTCTATCTATCCCCACTACCCTGCAGGAGTTATTTCTAGCCAACAGTGCGGCCGTATAGCCTCCGGCACCGAAAGTGCCATCCAATATAAAATCTCCATCTCTGGGATCCATTATGAATAAAACTTCTTCCAACATCACTGGAATGTGTCCTAAACTTCTTCTACTTTGCATCTCTAAGCATACTCCTATTTTTCCCGACCCGGGTCCTCGCTCTAGTTATATAGTTACCGAACGACTCACTATTCCACAGTTCAAAAATCTGACCTTTACCGATGAAGGTTGCCCTTTCTCTTATTCCGGCAAATTCCAGCAGATGTCTTGGTAATAATATACGACCATCCCGATCGAAGGATAATTGAGCTGAGCCACCCAAAACTATAGCGGCGAAAGCATCCCTCTCCTCAGAGAAAGGGTCTAAGCAATCTATCCTTCTACTGAGTTCCTCCAACCTGACCAGACTACAACCCTCCAGACATTTGTTCAGTGATGACTCGTAGAGGACCAGAGAATCCCCGGATCCTTGCTGGAGAACATTTCTAAACTGTGAAGGCACAGAAACCCTCCCTTTCTGATCAACTCTATTCTCAAACGTTGACAAAAACAGGCTCATCGTCCAGCCTTATTGGGTTTTTATGGTATTACATGGTATGGTATGTGAAATCACACTATTGTCAAGTTTCTTAGAATTATGTATTTTCCAGATTAGTTTCCCTAGAAGAAAACCATCCAGAGCACGAACTGGACTCTAGTGTTTCAACCAGATCTTGATAAGCAAAATTTGGACTGTAGCCTAGCGAACAGTGGTTAAATTTTTGTGCCATGCCAAGTTTTGATGTGGTTTCAAAGGTCGATATGCAGGAGGTTGATAATTCTGTAAATACGGTCAAGAGAGAAATTGAGAATAGATATGACTTTAAGACAACCAAATGGTCAATAGAGCTTGATAAAAAAGAAAAAACTATCGTTCTGGTGGCTGACAGTGACTACTATCTCCAGCAGATCCAGTCTTCTCTGAAGGCGGTTTTTGTGAAGAGAAAGCTAGATCCACTCTCCCTAGACTTTCAGAAAGAGGAAAAAGCCGGAGGCAATACTCTACACCAGGTCGTGAAAATAAAAGAGGGTATAGACCAGGATAATGCTAAACAGATAACAAAGTTTTTCAAACAGTCAAAGCTAAAAGTGCAGGCATCAATTCAGGGGGATGAAGTTAGGATTTCTGGCAAGTCCAGAGACGATTTGCAGACCGCCATAGAGCACATAAAAGTTCTAGATCTTAAAATTCCTCTACAATTCATAAACTTCAGAGACTAGATTATTAGCGTTTTTATCTTTTTTCGAAAAAATATTCACACAACCTGGAGGGGTGTTGATTTGTTTACCTGATGGTTTGTTCGTAATTTTGGAGATTTATACAACTATCTGTCCACTTGATTATAATTCGTTCTGGACTAATCTAACATGAGCGAAACTTTTATAATCAATATGTTTAATGGTAGAAAATTATTTTTGTTTTTTATTCTAAATACTGTGGTGCTTTCAATTGCTCCTGGTTTAATTGGTGGTTCTTTAGCTAGTGCAAGCCCCAAAAAAGAAAAAATACTAGCAAAATCAAAAAACGACAAAAAAGGTGGTGCGGCCAGCGGTAAAGAGAAAAAAATTAAGAAAGAAGATGAAGATGAAGAAGAAGGCGAAGGAAATAGTGTGGAAGAGAACGAGACTAAAGAGTCAAGTGTTCTGGCAGATAGCACCAATATTACTCCCAGCACTACTAATGCCACTTATGCACCAACAAATTCACAATCTTCCGAACAAGTGGAAGAAAATGAAGAAAATAGTGATGAGAAAATAGGGATCAGGAAACCAGATGCCCATATAGAAGGCGAGAAAGAAAGTGAAGAAAAGAGTGAAGAAAAGAGTGAAGAAGAATCAGACACTCCTGTAGAGATTTTCAACGTTGTCACTGTTGATGGAGAAATAAAGGAGTGTGAAAAGGTAGGGCAAAATCAGGAATATGACGCGATATTCAAAAAAGAACTGGACGATGAAGAGAAAGTCAGAATTGGAATTGGAGGCTCCGGTGGTCCAAATATTCCATTAATAACAGGTGGGGGGAGAAAAAAGAAGGGAAAAAGAAAGAAGAAGATCGATGAGGAAATCAGTAATAAAGAAGAAATGCAGGATCGTGCCCCAGAGGTTCCAGAGGCCTTTGAAGGTGCTAGCGGCACAGCTAAAGTAAATGGTGCTGTTGTTGGTGGTGTTGTTGCAGCCGGTGCTACCGGAGTTGTTGTCGGCGCTGCTGCTATTAAGGTCGAAAAGGTTAATAACGCCGTGACAAGTATTGGGGAATTTCTTAAAGGGCTTGCCGGAACTGTCGTTGAAATATTTAGTGGAGTTTTTGGAGCTGTTAAAAATATTACAAGTACTGCCAATTCATTTAAACAAAATACTAAAAACAAAGACCTTGATGCTAATTTGGCGAGCGGATCTGAGGAAGAAACAGAAGAAAAATCTGAAAGCCGCGGTGTAGACGGGAAAGAACTCTAGTCAACACAGAAGACGTAGGGAATAAAGAGAGGGATAGTCACCCCTCTCTCTTTGCTGTTTGGAATTAAGGTCGCTAGTGCTCGGCTTTTTTATTTACAATCCTCCGGAGCCACTAGAAGTAAAGCTGAGAGCAGCACAAAAAGCTGAGAAAACAAATTAGAAGTGGTTCTCGCTAGGAATGGATCGGATATTACCGAAATATCTTGGCCGTTATCCATGTCTCTGTATATTCTTTCCCATATTTTTTCATAAGCATATAAAAAATATGGTGCAAGAGCACCGGAACTGGAGTATCGTCAGCTGCCCTTACATTTATTTCACAGTACGCGCATTAACAATTACACTAAGTTATCCTATGCCACAAATCAAATTGATTGACGGTTAAAATAAAATCCCTAGTTCCAAAGGGCAGTTGTAGAGTGGGGGGAAGACTAATACTAGTTAGCGAACTATACCTTTATTGGTCTTAGGATTTTTTGTGTTAGGAAGATTTGGTGTTCCACTCTGAAAAGATGCTGAGGATGTGACGCCACCAACTATACCCTTAAAGGCATCTAACACATTTGATTTTTTGCCACTGACGGGCTGTTCCTGTTCTGTTACCCTATAAGTATCCTGCCGGGTTTTCTTTCCTTTTTTTCCAATTTCTTCCATTTCTTTGGAGAATTTTTCATAGCCTCCTTTTCCAAGCTTTTTGTTACAACTTTTCCTGAACTTCTTTTCGGAAACTTCCTTGCCCTCTTTGCCATCTTTAAATTTTGCATATTTAACATCTCCTGTTGCCATGTCTTCAACTCTCATTATGCCATCCATGGGCT
>JAIRWJ010000093.1 GCA_031269065.1 Rickettsiales bacterium | reverse complement strand
AGTTTCCCGTAACCCTCTATTGTACCTATATTAAATTCACCCATGTACACACCATCTGGAATAGTAAGCATTCCCACACCATACACCTTTCCCCCCTCGAGACTGCCTTCATAGAGGGTTTCATTGCCTATGTATATTTTTTTTTCATTACCTCTCTGCAGTAAGTATGTTTGTATAGCATGGTCTGGTACTCCCTCCAATTTTGATAGTACTACTTTTCCACTCCCGCCAATAGCTCCCCCTTTAACTTTTTGGCCAACCTCCGGTAGTCCGGTAAAACCACTAATGCGAGCCTCTTCCTGATAATATCTTGCACCGGCCCTACTATTATCCTTCCAAAGTACATTATAAATCGGATCACCGTCTCTGGGTCTTTTTCCAATGCATTCTATTTCTAATATCTCCATTTCTTTCCCCATTTTTAATGATAATAACTAGATAATAAACTAAAATATTATAATAGTAATGCAAGAGAAAATGTTAAAAATGTATATCCAGAATTTTCCCCTTTCCATAGAGAGTGTTCAGCTGGCAAAGCCTAATTCCTATGGGCGGATCCCGATCCAACAGGTTATATTCATAGTGCCGCTCCTCCAAATAGACTTTTTCCAAAATTCCGTCACACCCAAGGATCTCCAGATAGTATTTCGAGCCGCTATCTGGAGAAATATCTTCGGCATCGCTGGTCCAATTATGGTAGCCTCTCATCTTCTCCTCCCATTTCATATATAGGCTGCCATCCAACAACCAATGGGAAAAGTGGCAGGGGGCCAGAGGCCGCAGGTTTTCCCCTCTTAGCTGATATACAAGCACTTGGGATCTTGAAATATCTCCGCCAAATGTGACAGCTCTGTAGGAATAGTTGAAACTCACCCGGTCATAGTCGAATTCCTGGGATAGCAAGTTCTCGCCCAACACTATGAATCTGTCTCCAGTTCTGTGGTTCTGGATTTCATCTTCAGTTCCGTAGAGACCCCGGAGTAGGCCAGAAACTTCGTAGGAGCCATCAGTATTTAAAACTATGTTCCTGAACCGTAATAGTTCGTCACCATAAATGGCCAAATTCCTGCCGTTGTAGATTTCGAAATCGGAAGCACTGGCTAGTAGATCTGTATCAATGCCGCCGTGGAATGATATTTTTAGTTTGTTTAGATTGTCAAAGTAGTAGGGCCGAGTGAGGCTAGCCACATTGATGACTCTGCCCACCAGAGCATTAATATTTGTTTCACCCAGAGTTGTGTAGCTCTTTCTGTTATTGTCGGAGAAATAAAGGTTCGCTCCAGTCCAATTCATAAATTGGCCATTTAGAGCGAAAAATATGTATATTTTATTTAGCATAGCTGAATTGATGGAGGGTATCTCCAGAATTTTTATATATGTGTTGCCAGCCTTTCTCATTATTTCCGGATCTGGACTGGCCGACTCGTCGCTAGGATAGTCATATATTCTGCTGTCAAATCTGGTTGCGGAGACCTTCAGGAAGTCATTCTCCAGAATAATGCTTTTTATTTTTAGCAGGTGAGTATCGGTGCCGGTCTGTAGTCTCAGCAGGTCAGAGCAATTTAAGTATAAATATTTTATAGGGAGTATAAAATTAAACTCCACCTTCTCTAGCCAGGAGGAGTAGAGAGAAATTTCTGCAATGTTTTTGGCCTTTTCTGCGTCTAGAACCACCGGTAGAGTGTCCACATCATGTTTGTCACTCTCCACAGATTCCCTCTCGGCGTAGACAGAGGTTGTGTCATAGTTATTATTTTTATCTATGAAGACAAGGCTTAGCCTCTTCGGCAGATCGTTGTTACCTAGAACATCCACCACGATGAACTTTTTCGCACCATCTTGGCCGAAGCCGATAAGCTCCTCTTCTACTATTTCTGTGATGCTGTCACCATCCTTTGATCTTGTCTTTGTGGAGAGAAAGCTTATTTTGCCTTCGCTCTCCACACAGTCAAAGAAATACACCTTCTGTAGGAGGTGGAGAGCATCTCTGACAGATATGATATTATTCAGCACAAAGCCATCGACAAATTCATCCACATCCAGAGTTTCTATTAGGCTCTCGTCAAGGGCTGCATCTCTAAATAGCTGATATATCAGCACATTGGCATTTGAAATCCCTGTTTTACCATTTAGACAGTAGTCGTATTTCCAGTTCAGCCCGTCCGGCCAGATGTCCTTTCTGCCGGGAAAAAATGGATAAGGTCTCATGTCCCAGCAGTAGACCAGTTTATTTTCTATGAAATCCTTGCTTCCCAGAGCCATCTCTGTTGCTTCCAGAGCGATTCTCTGGGCATAGAAGTCGCTATTGCCAAGAGAATATTTGGGCAGACTATCTAGACCTTTATAAGGTTCGTTGCTGGAACAGTCCAGCGAACGAAACCCATATTCTGTGAACCAAATGTTTTTACTTGCGGGAATCCAGGGACTCGTGCTGCCATCCGGATTCACGTGGTCCTGGCTCCACCAGTACTCCAGGTTTTTGTAAGCCTGTGCTGGTTCCAGAGCGACGTCCACCCCATTCACTGTTGAACAGTCATAGCCCTCCCCGCTGAACCAGCCATTTTTTATGCTCTCCCGGGTTATGGCATCCTGGGGCGCGTTGGTTAGCGGAAAATAGGCGTTTATGCCAACAAAATCTATGTAGTTCGATGCCCAGAGCTTATCTAGGGCAAACCAGCCGTCTATGCTGTGGTATTCTCGGTAGCCAGCTGCGTAGCTTATTTTGATATCACCACCGAGAATGGTTCTAGCCGCTACAGCCAGAGCTAAGAGATTGTCAACGGCCGGAAAGCTATTGCTGCCGGTTTTTATAGAGGTCAAACCCTCTAGACCGCTACCAATAAGAAAAACATCAATGCAGTCCTTTAGAAGATCCGCATAGTGCAGGATGAATGCGTTATATCCATTGGTCTTCGTGAAAAAACTGTTAACATCCCCGCTGTTGCCACCCAGAAGCCTGGAGGATGGTGTTCCTTCAATGTCCATCAGTATTTTCGGGTGGAATACTGTGTTTTTGTCTCTGCTCTTTAGCTCCTGGAAAAAACTTAGAATGCTTGCATCGCTGCTGGTCCCGCTGGGAAATCTCGGGCTGCCATCAGCGTTGGTACCTAGCAGCGGTGAATTGTATCTATTCCAGTTACCCACATTGTATTGGTCCGGTGCCGTGTAAATGGGATAGCCTGTGTAGAAGTAGTTGAAAGATACTCTCGGAGTTACTGTACAGTTCGAAATATCTAAACTGTTGCCAAAGAACGCTGTCTGCACAGAGAACCATTGGCAATTCACTAGCCGGTCGGTCAGCTGGTTCAGCGATGCTATGGAATCTGTGGCGCCGCTGTTGTTGTTTCTGTTCAGAACATACCAGATACCATCATTCGTATCCGTAAAATCATAGGCAAACTGCTCTCCGGCTTTGTACTGGGTGGTCGTGCTCAGAGCAAATTCTCCCCAGGATGGTGCTATATTTATTCCCTGTATACAGTTTTCCAGACTTGTCACGCTGTTACTGTCTACTTCGTTTTTTCTCAGTACCTCAAAGAGAAAATTCGGAATTCTGTTATTGAATTCGCTCAGAGGGAAATTTTCAAAGACTATGTAGCTCAGATCTCTATAGGCCGTCACATTCCCTGTTCCCTCTATAGACTCTATCAGAGAATCAGGCAGCTGTGTTGACGTGCCACTGTAAAACCTATGGGGGTATTCCGTCAGATCGAGAAGAGTGGTGTCGGCCCAGACATTTTCAACACTTGCTATCTCTCCAGCGCAGATGGCTATAGCAAAGCTTAGAAAATAGAAATAGGTTATGCTCGCCTGGTTTATTTTCTGACCTTTTCCTATTTTCAGGGTCGTTGTGTTGTTGTTCACAACTTCTTGAACAGTTCCTAGCCATAGCACATTTCCGGCCAACTTGTTCCGACCGTAGACTAGAGGAATCACCTTACTGTAGGTCGAAGTCTGTATCGAGATCTCCGAAAGCCTACCACTTATCTTGTCTTTCTTCCATCGGGTCTTACTCTGGGTATAGTTTACAAGCTCCCCCAGAGGCGAGGAGTTGAAGGTATCCAGTATTTTGTTTTTCTCGCTGTTCAGGACACTAAGTGCCTGAGTAAAGATAAAGGTCGTCATAGCTAAAAGATCAAAAAGAGAGAGCAACTTATCGAATTATAGAAACGACAATTATCTAGGGGAGTATTAGTTGTGACTATCCGATTCCTTTTGGAATTTGGCCCTACCCTTCCGAGGTTCTTCTTCCCCTTCTCCGGCTAGCCGACCGACTAGAGTTCTGATTTTTGTTTCACCGAAATCATCATAGTATAGCCTTCCATAGACTATGGATCCACCATTGTCTGTGGAATAAATGTTTTCCTCTCCTATGATACTTTCATAGTTTATGAATTTCTCTATAAACAATTTGTCATCGTAGTCTTTGAGAAATAGCAGAAAACTTGGATTTAGTAACCTAGCCCCGTCCAGACCTACAAACTGTAGAGCATCCAGTGCCTCTGGGCTCACAACACTGTCTATGTTTGCTAAATCCAGCGTATTCAGAGTATCAGACATGTGCCGGCTATTTTCGGAGACATAGAGGCTAATTTTATATGACTCACCACTGTATATATCAAACAGCTGAATATGTCTATCTGCGGAGATAAACATGAGGTTTTTATACAGAATTAGATCATTTGGATAGTGCAGATCCTCACTTAGTGGCTGCTTGGAGCACTGGCCGCTGTAACACCGGAATATTTGCTGATTCGGAGTATCCACTAGATATATATCATTTTCCGTACTCACATGGAAGTTTGTGATTTCACTATCCAGGGGAATGCCGTCAGTTCTGATCAGATCCAGAACCACCTGGTCGACGCCATCCTTCAGAAGGTGGAGAACTTTGTTTTTTCTATCCAAATAGTAGAAGCTATCGTTAAATTTCTTTATAACATCCACCTCTCCTGTCGAATCAATCTCCCCAGGGATGGACAGACTATCTCCTTCTAGAATATTTATTAATTTTCCATCAACTCTGGAAAACACAAGGGTATCTTCCCCCCGAAACTCGAAATCCGTTGCCCCCAGAAGATGGTCGCTATTCTTAGAAACTATAAATTTCTGTTTCTCGAAATCCAGATATCCAACAGATCCGCTACAGCTGTCTAAAATAAATAGCCTGTCATCAACGCATTTTATGCTGCTAGGAAGGCAAAAATTCTCACTCTCCACAATATACAGTATCTCTCCGCTGAATTTTGTGATAAATACCCTTTTGCTGTAGGAATCCAGAATAGCAAGCATCGGAGTTGCCGTGCCATTGAAATTCTTAACTAGAGCGATTCTGCCCAGAGAACCTACAAGATATTCATCAGCCATGCCAATGGATTTTCCTTTTTTTTTAGCAAGTTTACTTCTACTGTAGAAAATCCTATTCTCGGCCACCTGGGCTAGAGAATTCTCTAGCAATCCAATATCTCTAGGGTTGTCAAAAATTCCTCTCACGTCGTATCTGCGATCTGTTACCACAACTCTGCTGGAATCGGTCAGTCCTAGATGTTTTTTTATTGCATTCTTATCCCCACAGAACGTCATATTATTCACACCGTGTCTCAGCAAAAACTTCTCCAGACTGTCGGCGACATCGCCACAGGTCCCGGCATTTGTCTCCTCGTTTAGAATTATGTTGTACATACTGATATTCTTATATTTATTCAGAAGATATTTTAACAACCAGATGTTGTCCAGATATCTACGATTGCCTATTTCGAACAGATTGAAGACGACAAAATCATTTGCATCAACATTCTTCATATCCCGAAAGTCACCGTTGAAAACTCTAGAGTCTGACGAGTTTAGCGCCAGACCGAGGCCTTTTCTGAAACCGCTGACATAGGAACTCAAAATATATTTCTTGGTCCACAGCAGCAAGCTTACAGAAGATGTAATGACAATAAGGAGAATCAGCAAAAAATTGATAACCTTTCTAGAGAATCCCATTTCCGATAATCTTCAGTTCCAGTTCCAACTCCAGAGCCATTTTTTCTCTAGCTCTGGCCTTGGCCAGATTTATCAAGTTCTCTAGCCCAGTGGCTGTGGCATTGTTGTTATTTACCAAAAAATTAGCATGCTTTTCGGAGAACTTGGCCCCATCCAGATCCACCCCCTGGAGGCCAAGCTCCCTGATGACTTTCCAGGCTGGAATATTTGGAGGGTTTTTAAAGGTGCAGCCACAGGTCTTCTTCTCCAGCGGCTGAGTTTTTATTTTATCTTCCAGCATCTTTCTAAAAATTTCTTCGGACTTTTTTTTATCGCTATGTCTGTCCGCCCTAAAGGCTGCCCTCAGAAAAATGAGATTTTTCGGCAGACCGTTCTTTCTGTACCCCATAGCACACTCACTGACACTAAATGTTCGGACATTGCCATCAAAATCAACAGTGTCCACACTGACCAGAATGTCCTTTGTCTCGAAGCCATAGCAGCCAGCATTCATAGCACAAGCCCCTCCAACCGTTCCGGGGATACAGCCCAGAAACTCAAATCCCCCCAGATCCAGATCCTTGGCAGAGCTAAATAGTTTAGAATTAGCTGTGCCAGCCCAGGCCACCAGGTTTCCATCCACCAGATCCACTCTACTAAGCTTTTTAGTCAAAATGGTCAAGCCATCCACACCACCATCTCGGATCAGAAGATTAGTGCCTCCGCCCAGCACCGTTATTTTCTGATTTTTATCTCTTGACCTAAGAAGGTCTATAAGTTCCTCCTCGGTTTCCGGTGCGAAGAACAGCTCCGCAGCTCCACCGCAGCCAAAATTCGTATATTTTGACAGATCTTCATTTCTTTTCAGATTTACAAAATTGCCAGCCGAGTTTTGCATTTGTTCCCTTTGTCAAAAATTAATGGTGAGGCCGGTGCCAACACCAAAATTTTTCTCAAATTTTTCATCTCCAAATTTGTGCCTATAGTCAGTATATTCCAGATAGATTGCTAAATTTCTCGCAATGTTTTTCCTAAGACCATAGTTAAAAGTTCTCAAAATATTACCACCGGTTCTACTCTCAAAATAAACGCCACTCACCGTAAAAGAGCCGATTTCGTAGTTTCCACCGCCGGTCACGTACCAGCTCTTCATCTTCGCTATATTGTCCCTACTAGCGGTCAGATCCTTATTCGGAGTCCTATCAGCCTGTCCAAATGAGCCCGCAATGGTCATGCCAAAATAGCTGAGGCTCAACCCAAACTCGTGGGAACAAAATTTCGCCGCCAAAGGGTGTTTTTCTACATTCTTTTTTATCTTCCCGGTCGGATCTGCAACGTTATTCTCAAATGCCACAGATGCCGCTATAGATAAATCCCATATGGTCACTATGTAGTTCAGAGCACCGGATAGCACATAACCAAAATCAAATTTGTTTTCATCTATAAGACCTAGATCCTTATTTGTCATAATCACATTCGGAGTCAGACTGAAACCCAGCTGGAACCCAAATAATTCCGGGGAATAGTAGTTTATCTTGTTCAGGTATTTGCTATGGTTCCAGGATTTCCTGATCAATTTGCCATCTGCGAAGCCAAAATTCTGGTCCATCATTGTAGCTGGCTCGAATAGGAGATGCCCAGAATCCGCAGGAAACTCCACATGTCTTCCAAAGTTGCTGCCGGCCATTCCCGAACCTATCGAGAGGGGACCAGCTCCAATTTTTAGGTTCTCAACTGCGTCCGTCACTGCACCAACTTCTATTTTTCCAAGGCGACCATTAATAAATAGATAGTAGTCCACACCATTACCAAAGTAATTATTGAAGCTCGGATTAATTCTAACACCATATTTCAACACCCCGGCATTTACATGGTACAGATCAATATCCAAAGACAGGTTACTTTCCGGATCCAGAGAGGCGAAATCGTTGCCATGCAGCAGCAGCTTTGAGTTTATCTTGCCTCCAACCTCCATTGCGTAGTTCCCAGCAAAATTTGAATTTTTTATATAAGAGTGGTTACTTGTAGGTTGGTATGAAAAACACCAGTCCGGTGCCACAGCAAAGATAAAAACCAACAAACCATGCTTGAGTCCCATTAGTCAACTTCCATTTCGTTAGAATGTCATCATTGTAAATTTTGCCCAGAGAAAAATCAAGGACGGGAGTGACTTAGCTTCATATTTTCATCCCATATTCTGGTCTTTTCTTTTACTCTAGACGTTCCAGCCAAAGGAAGATAAACCCAGCTAACTTTCCTGCCCCATTCCTTCCTATTCATGTGGATTTTCTGGCATTTTTTCTCCATTCTTGGACAAAGGAAAAAATTATGAGTACATGTAGAATTTTTTTACACACATGGTTGACTTTAATATAATAATTATCTAGCCTCCCACATATACGATTCCAACAAAATCAGGAGAAGGAGGAAATATGGACGAAGGAGACCCAGAGATAAAGGACGAGGCCCATGAAGGAGATATTTCAAAAAAGATAAATGAGAGCAGGCAAAAATATATAGAAGACCTCCAAGCGAAGATTGATGAGAAGGAGAAGAGTGAGAATAATGAGAAGAATGAGAAGAAAAAGACAGTCGATGACATTTTGGAAGGAGACTCTGGCCTTAAGGGGCAACGGGAAGAAGCCCGTAAACTAGAACATGAAAAGCACGAAATAGAAAAGGAGGAGAATCTTAGTAAACCCATAACATCTGTGGATGACATTGAGGGTGTCGGAGATCTTCTTCGCTACATTTCTCATCTTTTTGGTCTTGACGAAGGTCTCAACGAAGATGAAAAAACAGAGAAAGAGAAAAAAAGGAAAGAGCTTGAGGGGTTTTTGGCTGAAATGGAATCCGGAAAAGAGCCGTTAAGCGACAAGGCCGAGAGAATTAAGAATTTTATAGGTGCTGAAAAAAAGGAGGTTCTAGCTGAAAATATCAAAGCTCTCAAAGGAAGAATTAGTGACAAACAAAAAAGTAAAAATGAGCTGGAGGCACTGGCCAAAACCTTTGATAGGTTTGGACAAGAAAAAATATTCACTAGGAATGATAGTAGCCCCGTCAGATGGGTGGATCTAGCCTATGTATCCGCCGAATTGTATAAGTGTGGAGAGATAACAGACGATAAAGAGCGTGACGAAAAAGTTAATATGCTAATTAGAAATAATAAAGGGGCCTACGATGCTCTAGTCTATGTGGACCAGAAAGAATTGTCCATATACAGGTATATGTACGCAACAGGTGGCTCCATATCCTATTCGGATGCGGAATTCCACTATGATAGAAACAAACAAGAGCAAGGTCGGTTCTCAGACAGGGAAAGAGGAATAGGCGATATAGAACGAATACAGAAGGGAATCAAAAAAATTGAGAATGATCGCTTGGAAATAGAAGGTGCCAGGGACCTTGGCATAGACGTGAATGGAAACGGAGAAGCGGGAGATTGGGAAGCTAAATTGATAAGTGATTCAAAGGGCTTTTTTGGCGGCCAGGGTAAGTCGGAGGAGATGACAAATTTGATGGCAGTCATTAGAATGGTAGAGACTGAATATGTAGATAAACTAAAAGCATTTAAAAGAGAGGCGGGTTTTGATGATAAACTGACAGTGGATGAGATGAATAACATGTATATGAAGGCCTACAATGATGCAAGAACTTACGTGCTGTTTGGCAGGGATGCTGCTAAAAAGGGGGGAATTGTAGGGGAAAAAGAGGGAATGAGCGAAGCAGATCTTGAGCAAATGGATGCATCATTTGGAAAAGTGTTTGGTGACATATCTGAAGATGGCCTTAAGAGGTATCATGAACTGTTAGAAGAAAACAGCTTTTTTGATAAAAAAGAAAAGGAAAGACAGTTAAATATGGAAAAATACAAGAAACTTAGTGCTGATCTGGAAAAACAGAAGGCTAAAGTCATAATGCTCAGATCCGATATAAGTTCTAACGATGGCAAGAATATACATGAGAATCTAAAGAGCAGTGGTCTAACGGGTAAAATCTACAAAGAGCTGAAAGATAGCGGACTTGAAGAGAAAGATGTAAAAAAAATTAATAAACGTCTGAAAAATATAAATGAAAAGCTGGTGGCTGCCAAAAAGGCTGGAGACACGAAAAAAATTGGAACATTGGAAGCCGAAAAGAAAACCTGGCTGGGTCATATGAATGCTATAACGGAGCAGGTAAAGGACAAAATTAGGGTAGTTAGCCAATGTAGAGAGCATCTGGATAAGAGTTCCGATCCAATAAATACTAGGGCCACGGGGAGTTACTCTGAAGGAGTCAAAGAATTTGGTTCCGGAGATGACATTATCCGCAAAAAAACAGGAGCAAAAACTGAATCCAGCCATATGCTCACAAGTCTGCGGAATTCGAACAACAGGATGAGAGATGAAAACCATAAATATGAGCTTTGCAAGGCTGCCAGAGACGCCGTATTATATTCGAAAGGGCTGGACCCAAGTATTATAGGTCTGAAACTAGCTGACGAAAATGGTAAAGAATTTGAATCTAGCGAAGTTATCGTGGAGGAAGCGAAAGTAAGGCTTGGTAAGGCTAAGAAAGAACGAGCAGAGCAAAAAGAAGGAAGTGACCTTGCCATGCAAATCCAGGATCTGGAGAGGATGGCCAAGGCTGACCCTGAGGGCGCTAAGAGATATGGCAAAGATATTGGGGACTACAAAGAGAAATTCGACAAATTTACTGAAGAAAAAAAAGAAAAAGAACAGAACCTAAGTAACCATAGGACGGTGAGAGATTTCCCAGGAGTATTGGAAAAATCTAGGGCAGCTGTTGCGGAGTTTATTCCTCTAGCTAAAGCTAGGGCGGCTATAGAAACGGCAAACGCAAATATGGTGGATGCACTCGAAGTTTTTAAAAAAATGGCTATGGGTGATAATAATGGTAACTATATCAAGGATGAAAAATTTCCAGAAAGTCTTGCAAAGTTCTATGAGGAAACCTTTTTGAAAGAAGGTGTTACCGGTAATAGACTAGATCTCACGACATATTCAAACTTTGCAAACAATACTGATTTCGCTAATAATATAACCGCTGGAAAAAACCATTTAAAATGGGCAAAGTTTTTTAATGAGTACCGTAGTGAATATCCAAAAGAGACAGAAAATGCGGCATGGGTAAAACATATCGCTGACAACTTCAAAAAAGTAGAGGAGAATTCTAAACAATATATAGAACTGGCTGGAAAAGATCTAGGAGTTGACAAAGGATTGGTAGGTGTGGACACTAAAGATATACTGAACGTAAAGGTTGAAGATGATAAAGTAAGCTTCGTTATATCTGAAAAGGGGAAGGAAAAAACTATTGAAGTTAATGATGAAAAAATTAAAGCAAAATTCGATGAAAAAATAGAAGAAGTCAAGGAAAATACTAAAGAAGTCTACAGAATTTTGGGTGAAAACGAAGGCGGAAGAGATGACAAAGCAAATGATATTATCAACGGCGACGACGACTATACCAAAGCTCAGACCCTGAGTGATAACATTGGTGCAAAGGCCACAGGTTTTACTGGTGATATAGTGAAGAAAACCGAAACCAAAGTACTTGAAGAGAGGAACAGAACGATCTTTTGGGCAAATCTCAAAACTGAAGAAGAAGTTGAAAATGAAAGAAAAGGAATTACAAAAGAAGAAGAGGCTTTGAAAAAGGAAGCTAAACGCATTACCAAAGACAAAGACAAAATCTTTGCTGAAAAAGAAGATGGCAAAATCGTTCTCACGGAGATAATGCAAAAACAAATGGAGTCGAATGAGAAGTCAGGAGACAAAACAGCAGAGCATAAAACAGCACCAGCACTCTACGCAGCTTTTTCTAAATTAGGACAAGCCACAGAATCTTCGGGGGCAGCTGGCTTGGCGGAAAAAGAAAAAGAAAAAGATTATTTTCAAAAAAGTGAGAAAGAGAGAAAAGAAAAAGCTGTGGAAGCGGGAGTCGCCGGCAAAAAAAATATTAAATAGGTAATAAGTTCAGATTCGACCGTCAGTCACCTCCGCCCTCTCCATAGAGCCATTCCTCTAGCCGGCTCAGATGGTTGAAGTCACTGTGGAGGGAGTTTTTGTTGGTGGCAATGTAACCATGGGTTTCACTGTCGAAAAAGTCGGCCAGCCGCAGCACAAACTCCTCGGTTTTTTCGATAAGATCTCGGATGGAGATGGGGTTGTCGCTGCCTCGGATCTTTTCTCCTTCTCTAATACCTAGAATTCGACCGTCTTTCTGTTTCAGAAGCCAGTACTGGAGGGATATGATGCTGGAGCCGGGTCTAGTCCGGGCCAGAATGAGGGCCTCTACCAGTAGCTGCAGCCTCCGACCGTGAACTATGTCGCTCCGGGATGGCGCGGTGCCGGTTTTGTAGTCCACTATTCTCAAGGTATTGGATAATAGCTCGATTCGGTCTATTCGGGCGGATAGTACAAAATTGTTTCCTTTCTCTAGGCTATAGCTGGCCCATTCCTCGGATAGGATGGAGTGACCTTCTTCCCGGGATCTGGAGTCCAACTCCACAAAATTTCTGGTGGTCTCTAGAGCTCGGTTGAAGTACAGCTCCATCAGTAGCCGACTGTTGCTGAAGTGGTGATTTAAGCTGTCTCTCACTAGGCTGGCCAGAGCATCGGAGCCGCCGCGCCGGTAGTGGTCGTGGTTTTTTGAATAGCTTTCGAATAGGCTGTGGAGAATGGTTCCGATTTTTGCGTGGATGTGACCAGCATCTAGCGGGTTCCCTCTGGCTAGCCGGAGGATTTTTTTTGCGTAGATGTCGTAGGGATTTAGATTTAGCAGATCGATGTTCGTTGCCGATAGGCTCCGGGGTCTCAGATCCACCGGCGGCCGGGGCTGTGGACGTCTTTTATGGATATCATTCCGTCCCTCATATTTGAAACCATAGTATCGGGCGCAGCTTTCGGGAATGCATTCGTCTCTGGATAGACCCAGGCCGTTGCAGCGGAGGGTGGTCTCTAGTCTCTGGAGGAATCGGGATTTTATTGTCACTAGCCCATCAACACTCCGGGATCGGGTAATGAGAACCTTTTTCTGAGTCACGAGCTGTAGCAGATTGAAATAGGATCTGCCGATTTCGGCTTCCTTAGCCGGTAGTCCGAGACTGACTCTCATTTTTCGATTCATCCATGGGTCAGGAGGAGCGCTCGCTGGACTCATACCGTCGTTCATATTTGCTAGAATTACCAAATCATAGTTTATGAGCTGGGCCTCCTGCATAGATATTATGTTCACAGCCGGGTATGTTGAGTAGTCGTCGCTATAGGATTTTTCGGATATCAAAAAGTTTAGCAGGTACCCATAGTCAGCCACATTAGAATTGCCGAAGTACAGAGCCTGGGGAACTAACTCGCTAAGGAAAAACTCAAAA
>JAIRWJ010000079.1 GCA_031269065.1 Rickettsiales bacterium | reverse complement strand
CCAGAGAGAGAAGCATTTTTTTTGCAGAGAATTCCTAGAGCTCCAGCTGTTAAGATAAATTTTCTGAAGTCGGCAAATGTGACATTGTAGAACTCTTTGAAATAGCGAATGACTGCGGGGATTACTCCGGCGGATCCATTCGTGGGTGCGCTTATTACTTTACCATAGCTGGCATTCTCCTCTGAAGCGGCTATACCTCCGAGGAGAAGGGTATCGATAATCTCAATGTGTTCGAGACTGTTTCTTTTTATGCTTTTTTCTAACCTATGACTTCTTCTAGCTAATCCTAGACCACCACTAAGACTCCCTCGCCGCTGCAGTCCGTTTCTCATACAGTTCTTCATGATACTGTAAATTTCGGCCAATTTCCGATCTATTTCTCTTTCTGATCTTGTGATTTTTTCGTTTTCAAGAACGATTTCCCAGATCTCTTTACTCTTCCTTCGGCAACAGTCTACTAAATCGTTCCAGTTACTAAAATTGTTGGGTGTTTTGGACACTTTATTTCCTACCATATGATTTTTTGAATCACCTGTGGCTAGTACTTCACTTTTTATCTCTACAAATCCCCCACCGACCGAATAGTATTCCTCACTATGAATGATTTCGTTAGTGATGTCCCAGGCCGTTATGCGGATTCCATTGGAGTGATAGGGGAGAGTTTCGGTCCTATGCGCTAAAATATGTCTGGCGCTATCAAAACCTATGGTTTTTAGCCCTAGAATCTTTATTTTTCCAGAGGTTTTTATGTTGCGGATGATCTCGCCTATCTTGTCAGTGTCCACAGTTTTTGGTCCGAGGCCACAGAGACCTAGTTGCAGGGCTATGTCGGTACCGTGGCCAGTTTTTGTGAGGGCTAGGGATCCGTACAGATCTACCTTAATTGTTACCAGTTTTTCTAGCTGGTTCATTCGACTAATCTCTTCCACAAAAAAGAGTGCAGCCTTCATTGGTCCAACGGTATGTGAGCTGGATGGGCCTATGCAGACCTTGAATATATCGAAAACGCTGATCATTTGATCTTTCATAACAATTCCTTATTTTTGGAAAGTAATGAGAAAATATCTGAAAGAATAACAAATGCAATATTATTTATAATTATAGGTTTAATAAAAATTATTATTCAACTGGTTTATAACCTTCTCTATCTCTCTACTTTCCCGCTTTTTTGGTATTTTAGCAGGTAGACCGGATTGTTTGTGTATTTGCTCGGACGTAGGTGTGTTTGAAAGAGCGCAGACAAATCACCTACTCAAAAATTTGAAATATAAAGATACCGGATTGGACATCGGGGGGATCCTCACGACTGGCTCTGGCCGTGCTACCTGAGGAAGGAACATCTTGGTGATCGCACTATCTCTTCTCCATAACCTTCTCGTAACACTCTATGAGATCCTTTTCAACCAAGTTATCATAGTTTTCCAAAGATATACCACATTCATAGTTGTTTTTAACCTCTCTAACGTCATCTTTGAATCTCTTTAGAGTTTTTATTTTTCCATCAAAAACAACAATGCCGTCTCTAACAAGGCGAACATTCGAGTTTCTATGTATTTCGCCGTCAGTGACAAAACATCCAGCTATCTTCCCAACTCCGGAAATTTTTATAACTTCTCTTATCTCGGCCTGGCCTATTATTTTTTCTTTCTCCAGTGGATCTAGAAGTCCAGACATTATAGATCTGATGTCATTTACAATATCATAGATCACGGAATAGTATTTAACATCAATACCTTTCTCCTTAGCCATGTCTTTCACTAGAGTATTAGCTCGAACATTAAAGGCCACTATCAGTGCGCCGGAGGTTAGAGCTAGATTGACATCGGACTCGGTTATGGACCCAACGGCTCCATGGACTATTTCTATGCTCACCTCTCTGGTCTCAAGCTTCATCAGAGTTCCGGCTATGGCCTCGGTGGAGCCACTGGCGTCAGTTTTTAATATCAATGACAACTGCTTTCGATTTTCATCTTTGACCTGCTTTAGAATATTTTCAACACTCTTTCCGGATCTTCTCGCTTCTTTACTTTCTCTCTCCTTTCGCTCTCGGTAGGATATTATGTCTCTGGCATCCTTCTCTGCGAAGACAACATTAAATGCCACACCGGCACTAGGGGTAGTATCCAATCCCAGAACCTCAACAGCCATTGATGGATAGGCACTTTCGTGGACTTTTTTCCTATCGTCCACCATTTTTCTGATTTTACCATAGCTGGTACCTGCCAGAACTATGTCTCCCACACTCAGTATACCTTTCTGTACCAGAACTGTTGTCACAACTCCCCGCTGGACCTCCATCTTACTTTCTATGACAGCTCCGCTGGCCTCACAGTCCATGGGCGCCTTTAGATCCAAAATTTCAGCCTGGAAAAGGATGGCCTCCATAAGTTTGTCAAGATTTGTTCTATTTTTCGCCGAAACATTGACAAAAATGACATTACCACCAAACTCTGCAGCCACAATGCCATGCTGCAGCAAATCCTGTTTAACCTTATCTGGATTAGCTCCTATCTTATCAATTTTATTGATAGCCACAACTATAGGAACCTTTGCGGCTTTTGTGTGATTTATGGCTTCTATTGTCTGGTCTTTTATGCCATCGTCAGCCGCTACCACAAGCACCACTATATCCGTTACATTAGCTCCTCTCATCCGCATCTCGGTGAATGCTTCATGACCGGGGGTATCTATGAAAGTGATAAATCTATCCCCAGACAGATCGACCCTAGAGGCTCCTATATGCTGCGTTATACCACCTGATTCGCTTTCGGCTATGTTTGTGGTTCTCAGAGCATCGAGCAGAGAAGTTTTTCCGTGGTCAACGTGTCCCATCACCGTAACCACTGGGCTTCTGGCTATAAATTCGGTACCTATGCCCTTGCTTAGAACATTTTCTATATCCGAATCTGACACTCTATTCGGAGTGTGTCCAAATTCCATGACTATCAACTCGGCTGTATCGGCGTCTATAATCTGGTTAACTGTTGCTTTCACTCCCATTGCGAGGAGTTTCTTGACTATATTAGATTTTTTTTCATTCATCCTGTCGGCAAGGTCAGAAACCAGCACAAACTCAGGAATATTAACACTTTTAAATACCTTCTGTTGCAAGTGGGATCCACCAAAATTAGTTTTCTTTGCTCTTCTTCGGGGTCTATTGTATTTGCCAGAGCTGCTTGGGGAATTCTCATCCTCATCCTCGCTAAAAACATATGTATGTATGTTCTTTGAGTACTTTTCCTGCCTGTCTTTAGAAATTTTTTTATCCAGTTTTTCTAAGCTACCCTCTTCGAAATCGCTTTTATTTGCCTTAGATTTGCTATCCCCCCGTACGCTCTTTTTACTGCTAAAAAGTTCGCTACTCTTTGTGCTGGATACTAAATTTAGCTTTGCATTTTCATCGCCGCTCTCAAAAACTCCAGAATTTGCCTTTCTGTTCTCATCGGCCCGCTCCGTTCCATCTTTGGCATCCGATTTTCTCTCATAGCCCCCTTCGCCAGGTTTTCTCCTATCTCCAAAACTCTTACTTGCATCGTAAATATTCTTTTGTTCTTTAGGTTCCCTAGGTCCCGAGTTTTTTCTGCGGAATGCCCTGACTCCAGATTTCGCCTCAAATTTACCACGCCCAAACCTAGATACCTCCCGACCAGCTCTAGTCTCATCTTTTGTCTTGCTCTCTACTTTACTTTCCGTCTCATTTTTTATTTCACACGCATCACCACCTGTTTTCTGAGTCAAAACCTTTTCCTCCTCCTCCTTTTCTGGAATACTCTCTGTCTCCAGGTTGACCTCGGCAGCGGTTTTATTGTCTAGCAGTTTAGTGTCGACGACAGCTACCTGATCACGTCGAGAAGTATTCTGTTCGCCGTTTCGGATTTGGGCTTCTCTCAGGAACTTCTGTCTTTCCTCCAGGAGGGTCATGCCACCACTCGAAATCCTAGTGCCACTAACAACCTCCTCCTGATTAGTTCTTTTAAAACCTAGGGTTATTGTACTTCTTTTCTCTCGCTGTTTTTGCATACGCCCGGACTTTCCTCAAAAATTAGATTTCCTGTTCTGGAACCAGTTCGCCACTTCCATGGTCGCCGCCAGCCTCACAAGTTTCTGCGACATCCCCTTCTTCGTTGCTATTGTCCTCATCCACTTCGGCTTCACCTCCGTTGTCCATAAACCCTTCAGGATTTTCTACGTATTCCTCAGCTCTGCTCTTAATCTCAGCAGCTATGTCTTCGTCAAAACCCTCTATTTTCTTGAGTCTCTCAACACTGGCGCTGGCCAGTTCTTCGACGGTTGAGTAGCCGTAGGCAATCAATAGCTGGGCTATAACCTCTTCCACATCCAGAGCATTAACAAACAAAGCCGTAGTGCTGCTGAATTCTTTCGTTCGTTTTTGTTTTTCTTCCTCGTCGGTCATTATATTAATTCTTCCTCCAGCTATTCGGGAGGCTAATCTAATATTCTGTCCTCCTCTACCTATAGCCAGATTCAACTGGTCCCTGGGCAGCACAACATCTATGAGACCCAGATTATCATTAACTATAACCTTACTGACCTTGGCTGGTGAGAGGAGATTGGCAACCAGCTCTGCTCTATCCTCAGACCATTTTATCACATCTATTTTTTCTCCCCGGAGCTCACCAGAAACAGCCTGTATTTTACATCCTCTTGGACCGACACAGATACCCACCACATCACCTAGATTATCTCTAGAATAGACCACAACTTTCGCCTTAGATCCGGCATCTCGGGCGACACCCTTGGCCTCTATAAGACCGTCATACATCTCCGCAATCTCCTGTTTCATCAGTTCAACCAGAAAACTATTGTCAACCCTGGACAAGAACATTTGGTTATCATTTCCCCGAATCACATCCGTAACATAGGCCTTAAGTCTATCTCCAACTCTGTAATATTCTCCAGGAATCAAATTATCCTTACTGAGCAGAGTTTCATAGCCATCCACCTCAACGACTATATTTCTCTGTCCCGTCTTCTTAACGACTCCACTGACAACAGTACCAACCTTGTTTATAAACTCGTTGTACTCCTTCTCCTTCTCGGCTTCCTTTATCTTCTTAACTATCTCATTCTTTGCTATCTGGGCCACAACTCTACTCATATCCATGGGCGGCAGCTCAATCCTTATTGTCTTACCAACCTCTATACTTTCCTGGAAAACAGCTCTGTTATTTTTTATCCGGCTAGCCGCATCTGTCAGAGTGATCTGTACTTTGCTATCCACTCCATCAGAGTTCTTGTCATCAACAACCTCAAGAACATTGTATAGCTTTATATTGCCGCTTCTTCTGTCTATAGAACATTCTACAGCCAGATCGGAACCATATTTCTTTCTCGCTGCCAATTTCATTCCTTCTTCCATGGCACCCATAACGCTACCAATATCTATTCCCTTGTCATTTGCAAGTCCTTCCACTACTAGCAGTAATTCTCTGCTCCCCTTAACCACGTCAGCCATAACTACCTTTGCCTAACACTACTAAAAACCAATTTACCATAAAACACGTCACCAGACCGGCCTAGCCAACCGAGCTCCAGCCCACCACTGCCCTCCGTGGTAGCAGACCAGTTATCTACTACCCCTTTGGCATCGATTTGGTCGGACTATAGCACAGACAGTAATAGGTGTCAAGTACTATATAGCGGTTTCAGAGCTGCTCAAAAATTGTTGTTTCCTATCTTTTTCTCCTAAAATAATTGCTGTTAGGCGGGATTAGACGCCCCGCCGTTTCAAGAGAAGCTCGGGTAATTACATAAAAATCCCAAAAGCTCCTTGATTTAAAAAAGTTCATCGGGATAATAGAGTAAATTATAAATAGAGAGACACCTTTGGAAAAACGAGAAAAAGTGTGTGGGGAAGAAAAGCTTCTAGATAATAAAAAACTCTACGGCAGAGTGCTGCGTAACTATCTGGCTAATCCCTCAAGTTCTGATGGTCTCTCTGCAGTACTACTCTACTGTATGCTGCTACCAGATCTTCTAGGCTACAGTCTAATAGCCTGGGGAAGTGACTCAAAACAGGTTAGTATCTGGGCTACAATATTTAGACTTACTTTTGTTCTCGTTAAAACCCACAGAATATTTTTTCTTCTATTCTCCCTGAAAATATCTGAACTCAGTCGCAGACTAGATGATGAAAAAAGTTGGGCAGGTATCTTCAGAAACGTCATCCGAAGACTTGTGGATAAACTATCTCTCTTCGCTAGAAAAGTAAGTCTCAGAAAATTGGTCAATGCTGACCAGCTCAACAAAATAGTTCAGAACATCAACACCATAGAAAAGCTCAAAAAAGAAAACAAAACTAGAAAAGCCATAGCCAAAATAATAGCATCCTTTCTAAAAACTATTTGCAAACATCTTGGTCTAGAAAGACTGGTGAATAAAATACAGAATATTCTCAAAGACCAAAAAATAACCCAGGGAGTGACAGCGCTAGGCCCCGTCAGAAGAGAAATTGTCGGCAATGCCAGAAGAACCCGAGGTCTCCTTGGCTTCGTCAACCGACTCCGGGACGCAAGAATAGATAAGACCAGAGCTAGGAAAGAAAAAGATGGAAAAGAAAGAGAAACTTCCGAAAATAGAGACAGGAGCAAAGTCAGAGACTGGGAAAGGGAAAGAGACAGAGACAAAGAATCTGCAAAAAACTCTCTAGACAGATTCAAAAAACTAGACCACAGTCTAGCCCAGAATAACTACAGCAAACTCAGAGAACAAACCAAAAATATTCTAGAAACAAAAAAAAATGATAAAAAAACAGATCTAAAAACCAAACTAAACGAAGAAATAGTCACCAAACAACTAACCTCCTCCCTCTCCCGGGAAATCACCCGGGACCTAAACCTA
>JAIRWJ010000005.1 GCA_031269065.1 Rickettsiales bacterium | reverse complement strand
TTCCTAGCTCTAGCCGAACGGGACCTGTAATTTCGGTTATGCCATCATTGCTTTCGGCCCTCGCAATACCAGCTACACCAGAACCAAACCATAGTAGTAGGAGACAAATGCCTGTAAGGTACCTTCCACTGACTTTGGTCTTTGATTTTGGTGATAAATAACCTTTATTAAAATTGTAGATACTGTCTAAAAAGCTGAACATGATGCCTCACATTTTATAAAAAACGACTTTCGTTAGAATAATAGTAATAAATATTTTTTTCAATAGTTTTTCATAAAAAAGTTTAGTACCCCCACCATACCCTTTCCTGAGTTTCTTCGAAACCCGAGGGAGGGAAAGAATTACCCTTTCCCAGATTCTCTGAGCTTGTTGGACTGGAGAAAATTATAGAATAGCTACTGAATCTATGATCTAATGGAATCAGATCCAAAGGAGGGATTAGCCATGACTCTGGAATTGTGCTTCCGACTCCGGAAAAGCTTCTCCAGTTCGCTAACAAGGACGATAATGGCAGCATAGGCAAATACCACCAGAATCTCGCCCAGCCTGAGTGGCTTGATCCTCAGGATTTTGCTGGTGACATCGATCTCCGAAACAGCGATATGGATGCTGGTAGCCGCCAGAACTCCAAAAAGAAGTTTTTTGTTGCCTAGCGGATTCTGCCGAAAAATGGATTTTTTTTCCGATCGGCTACTGAATACTTGGAAATTCTGCATAAATACAAATAGCAACATCAGAAGGCTGGAGGCTCTTAGCTGGGTCATTCCTAGCACTCTTAGAGAAAAATAATACTGCATTGTGAATAGCAAACTCATAGCAGCAATTGAATAGAGGCAGCGTCTCAACATAGTGCTGTCGAATATAGGCTCATCGGGTCTTCTAGGTCCATGGACCATCTCATCGCCCTCCTCTCTCTCAAAGGCCAGAAATATGTTCTGTATACCCTCGGTGGCAACGTTGAGCCAAAGCAGCTGGGTTGCGTTGAACGGAGCTGGCAGACTGAGAATTATTGCTAGCAGATAGACAATAACCTCTGGAATATTGCAAGAAACAACGAAAAATATGAGTTTCCTTATATTGTTGTAAACTATTCTCCCTTCTTCTATGCCATTCACAATGGAAGCAAGGTTGTCGTCTAGCAGAATCACATCAGCGCTCTCCCGAGCTATGTCAGTGCCGGATTTGCCCATAGCCACGCCAACATTTGCATTCTTTAGAGCTGGCGCATCGTTGATACCATCTCCGGTAACAGCGACAAAATTACCATTCCGCATGTAGGACTGTACTATCTCCAGCTTCTGAAGCGGCTCCACCCGGGAATAGACCCGGGTGCCGGGAGTCAGAGAATCCAACGCAGCCTTTCCCCGGGCCAGAGCCTCTCTAACTTCTTCGCCAGACCTAACCTCGCTAATATTTTCCACAAAACCAAGATTCCTCGCTATGGTATAGGCTGTTCTGACGCTATCTCCGGTCAGCATAACAACCTCTATGCCAGCACCTAGACACTTTTCGATAGATACTCTGGCCTCCTCCCTCAGAGGATCCAGTAGCGAGGCAAGGGCTAGGAATTCCAGATTTACAAGATCCGCCATACCATAGTTTTGGTTTGGTTTTCTGTCTAGCCTACCTAGGGCCACAGCCAGCACCCTCATCCCGTCATCAGAGAGTTCTCTTAGTTTTTTGTCCATGGAACCTTCCGGATTGCCTCTACACATACTAAAAATAGTCTCCGGCGCTCCCTTGGCAAAAATAAGAGTAAATTCACCCAATTCAACGAAGGCAGCCGAATATTTGGTTTCAGAGGTGTAGTAGAGCATTTTAGTTCTTTCGAATTTATTTGAAATTTCTCTAAAATCATAGTTTTGACTCGCCACATATTTTAGAAAGGCTATGTCCACCATATCCCCAAAGAACCTGCCGCCATTCTCTCCAGCCTCGTTAGCCAGGGAACTAGATAAAATGAACTGCTCCTTCCTGGAGAATTTGTTATAATTATTTCTCTCCAGAGTCAACTCTGGTATTCCCTTTTCGGCCGGGCTGTCACAATCACCTATATCTCTGCAGTCTATATCCCAAACGTTCATCAGTCGCATCTCATTCTGGGTCAGAGTTCCGGTCTTATCCGAAGCTATGACAGTGCAAGATCCTAGCGCTTCTACGGCCGCCAGATTTTTAACTATAACCTTCTTTTTTGCCATATTTATCACACCAATAGCCAAAGCTATGGTTATTGTTATAGGAAGTGCTTCGGGAATAGCCCCCACAGCAAGACTTATAGACATGAGTAGTACATCTTTAACATCACCCCCTCTAGCTATTGCGGCCATAGCTACAATCGTTATAGCCAACACTACTATGACAGAGAAAACTTTAGAAAATTCCTTCATCCTCAGAGCCAGAGGACTCTCTACTTCGGTCTTCTGGTTTATTTTCAGAGCTATCCTACCCATCTCTGTGCCAACTCCGGTAGCCTTCACAACACCTCTAAAAAAACCTCTGGTAACTATGGTTCCCGCAAAAACCTCATTAAGCTTTTCCTGGATCTGACAATTTTCTTTCTGCACATATTTTGCATCCTTCACCACTCCTGCAGACTCTCCCGTCAGCATAGACTCGTTAATCTCTAGATTTTCGCTTTCCAGAAGGACAATATCTGCTGGCACCTTTGAACCACTTTTGACCAGGACCAGATCACCAACCACAAGCTCCTCGGAGTCTATTTCTTTCTCCATTCCACCTCGGATGACGATGACAGTTGACTTTACCATATTTTTCAGAGAACTCACTGATTTTTGAGCAAAATATTCCTGTGCACAACCTATGAGAGAATTAATAGTCAAAATAGAAAAAATAAACAGGCCATCGGAATACTCTTTCAGAAAAATAGAGAAGCAGGCGCCGAAAAACAGAATATATATCAGTGGATCGCAGAATTGTCCGAGAAACATCAGAATTATATTTTTATTTTTCGACTCCGGTAATCTGTTGGGACCGGATAGCCTAAGTTTTTCCATAGCCGTGGCCTCGCTGAGGCCATTGATTTTGTCCGTTCTACCCATGGAGGACCCCTCATTTAGTTAGTATATATATACATAAATATTACGCCTTTGCCTCAGGCTTTGGCTTTGGCTTAGTTTTAGCTATGTACGGTTCCTGTTTAGGCACATAAGTTTTTTCTATGAGTCTGGTGGTAAAAAATTTATCCTTATAATAAAAGATTTTATTACATTTTATAGGATTCTTAGACTCCATCAGAATTATCTGCTCATCTCTTGGCAGAGTTATAATCTCCTGGGGCATGAGTAAATTTCTGCTACTCTTACTTATGCTCACATTCCTAGCTCCTGGATTGAGATCTAGATATTTAGGTTTGCTGCCGCTCTCACTGACCACTGTCTTATTTCCAAGTAGCTCCGATATCATCTTAGCCGTTGTGGCGTTGTTAGCAGCATAGGTTATTCGGTAGGTACAGTTCGAGAGGAAAGAGTTCATGCCAGCATCCTTATATATATCCTTCAGCTGATCCGTATCCTGCACTATTAGGAACACCTTTACCCGATAGCCCCGATAATAAGCTATACCCACCTTTATCTCCTGCATCTCGCCTAGAGTTGGGAACTCGTCCAGTAGCATCATAACCCCAACTTTCTCATCCTTCCGGGGCATCTTATTTGTAAATATGGTAGCAGCCTGCTGGTAGAAAATCTGCAGCAGTGGCCTAAGTCTCGCTATGTTATTAGGCGAAATACCTACAAAGAGACTATGAGCCTCTATTCTGAATTTTCCTATGTTAAAGTGGCTCTTAGAGGTAGCCGCATCGACAAATGGGTTTGACCAGAGTTCCAGGGACGAAGAGGCTACTGACGTAACTCCAGACCTCTCTTTGTCGGCTTTATTCAGAAAAGCTCCCAAATTCATATAGGAAATAGGGTGAATCTCACCCCCCATGGTATCCAACACAACGGCCAGAGTGTAGGCCAGATCCTCACTACGGATCAATCTCAGCAGTTCTCCAAGACTTTTCTTCCTCTCCTTATCGGCCAATATATAGAGTAGAAGCCCAGTCATCAGGGCTCTAGCTTCATTTTCCCAGAAATCCTCCTTAGCCAGTAGGAATTTTGCTATTTTCTGTATGTCATCCACAGAACCTCCAGCATCCCTAGACACCCAGTCTATGGGATTATAGCAGTGAGTTATGCCCTGCTGGTCAGCCGGATTCCAGAGAAAAACCTTCTGTTTCATATGCTTAAATCTATAGCCACTAGTCAATTCATAGTTTTCCAGCTTTATGTCATGAACTATCACTGACTCGGTCCAAAAGAGTAGATTAGGGATTACAAACCCAACACCCTTACCGGAACCGGTAGGGGCAAAGAGAAGTACGTGCTGAAAAGTATATTCCACCAGATATTTACCCTTATAGTCTCCCAGCAACATCCCCTTTTTCTTGAACAGACCAGCCTTCCGCATTTCCCGTGGAGTGGCCCAGTGAGCATCTCCATGTTGGCTCTCCGTAGCCTTAAACGGTCTCCAACCCATAACAAACTCTCTATACCTCCAGAATAGGGCCAGATAGATTATCGAAGGTACTAGAGCCGAGAATATGATCTTCAGAAAATGAGCACGGTACTTGGAAAACTTCCCAAAATTCCCGATCAGAAACCTCCACTGGCTAGACATGTTGGTGACCACCACATCAAAAAGACCGGTTATATCCTGACCCATAACCAGACTTCTGGTGAATTTCAAGCCTTTTAGAGAGATAATGGTGGAGAAACAAATAATCGCGTACACCATAGCCAAACTACACAAAAATGCCAAAGTGATTACCACAACGTTTCTTAGAAAGACTGAAACATTTTCACCGCTGGCCATAATGTGTGTTTTTAAAATTTCCTAGCCAGAGGATATTTTCTTATAAACAAAATTCAAGACAGTTTATTAACTTATTTCTATTCTAATAAATCAAATATTGTCGTCTTTTTAT
Source organism: Rickettsiales bacterium (assembly GCA_031269065.1). Lineage (GTDB taxonomy): Bacteria > Pseudomonadota > Alphaproteobacteria > Rickettsiales > UBA1997 > CALXRO01. Next base: position 1,187 of record JAIRWJ010000005.1, on the reverse strand, counting down.
TATTTTAAACTCTATTCCCTCCCTCGAGCCCCAACGGACTCGGGAGAGGCTAGAAGGTAGTCAACTTCCTCCCCCGGCATTCCGTTGAGGGAGGAAAAACAAAATTTGCAATTTTCTAAAAAAGTTCTATAGTACAGGAAGGTATAGACTAATGATTCATACATGAAAAAATTGTTTTTAGTCACAGTCATGGCGCTAACTCTGAGTGCAGGAATTTCCTTTGCTACGGGGACAAAGGTTAATTGTGTGCGCTATGTTGAAAAAGATGGTAGACGCACAGGAGCCAGGTACTATGGAACCACAGAGATTGAAGAACCTAGTTATTATTTGAAAGCTTCAGTGAATGTGGATACTATAATGAACGCTGTGACAAATGCTGATAATGGTGCCAAAAAAATGAATGTTGCCGATAGGTGGCTTGATGATGCTGGAGTTTTCGTGGTGATAGCTGCTGTTATGCAGAGCCAGGGAAATGAGAGCAGCAATCTCATGAAGGCCGTGCTAATGGTTAAAAATGCTGGCTACAAACCTGTGGGCTATCTTATTGATATAGCCAAAGGATTTATGAAGATGAATGGGAAGGGGAAATAAGCTAGGTTTTTCTCACATTAAAGAACATACCGAAGATCCAAAGCTAGGTGTGGGGCGAAAACTGAAGGGATTAGGATGGTCCTGAGCGGCCCTGGGAGTGCTTTTTTAATTTTCCGCTGGACTCGTTGTTCAGTGGGGGGCCGGGTGTAGCCGGGGTGTTTTGTGCGTTTGATTTTTTGAACGCAGCAAGCTGGGCCATGAGCGGGTTGCTAAAATCTTTCCCGTCGCTCTCTGCTTGACTGTTGTTTTGTTCTACCCACTCGGCTGGAGTCACCTTTCTTGAGGGAGGGCTTGCGGTTTCGTTACCAGTTACTCCACCTTCACTCCACACCCCCTGTACATCCTGTCTCCCTTGCACCCCCCGAACATCCCCAGGTATTTCTCCAGCATCCGGTAGTGAGTCTCGGACTCTTTTTCTTTCTCTCTGGTTTTCTCGATGGATGTTTTGAGTGTGCCGGGGATGTCTGTTGAAGTCTGCTAGTCGGCGTTCTCCTAGGGGTCTGTTGGCTATTCTGCCGTCTCTGTTGAGATCTCTGTGGGTTATTGCTTCGGCAAGATTTAGAAGATGTCCGAAGATGCCGTTGAATAGGTTTAGG
>JAIRWJ010000091.1 GCA_031269065.1 Rickettsiales bacterium | reverse complement strand
CATCTTCCAGTTCCCTGAAATAATTTTAACCATTTCGACTCCTAGATTTCTGTGATTGAGTAAAATACAGGGTTATTATAAGTTGTTTATGTAAAAATCAAAGATTTTTTGGTAGAGAGAAAACTGCTAAATAAATATTGCAACTTTCATTCCCGCCAGTAGCTCTTCCGGTACGTAATCATATGAAGTGATTTACTATAGCATTTTGTTTTTCTTCTGAATCTTGCAAATGTATCATCTCCCGTACTTGAATTGTGGGATTCTACTAGAGGAGTTTCGGATGTGTCTACTACAATCCTTTAGTATGACTTTCCAGTATCTTTATGCATTTATAACTTTGTTGTAGCTATAGTTTCCATCCGTGGCCATAATTTTGGACACTACACACCTAAAGAGTATGGCCAGCGGTGTTGTCAGGTTCTCCAGGGGTATAGGAAATATCTATCCTCGTGATGGAGGAGGAGAGACCATAACAACGTTCTCGATAGGTATAGGAGGGGATTTTAACCTTTCCCTAGCCCTCACCCGAATTTCTTCGGATTTAGAAAAAAAGAAAAGGACTTCTCCCTCCTCTCCCTCGAGCTCAAAGGGCTCGAGGGAGGGATATTCTGGGAATACGGTAAATCTTGGTAAAACAGAATTTAGGAAAATAAACCTGAAAATTACAAAAAATTACACCAAGATCCTGACTGGGAGAAAATCTCCTGGTCAAACTCTAAAATCTTTTATTCACTGAGACACGGCACTTGGCATTGGAAAATTTTTGAGTTTAGATATGATTTGATGTAAAAAACATTCTATGTTGCTGGCTGTCAGGGGACCATCTAATCTCCGTACTTTTCAAAGAAGAGCTTTAGTTTTTCCTCTAGGTCGGAAAGAAATGGCCGTGGCGGCAAAGTTGATTTATTTATTCGGCAGAGTAGCTTATGATCTAAACTAACATTGTTGTATTTGTAATATGCCAAGAGTTGTTATTAAAAATGATAATCCCGGTTTGGAAGAAGCGTCGGTTTCCTGTCCTATTAACTGTTTTAGAAAGAATGGAAAGCAATTTGTAATAAACCCGGATGAGTGTATAGACTGTGGGGTCTGTCAATCAATAGTTGATATGGGAGTTATTCTGGAGGACAGTGAGGCTGGTGAAAGTGCTATCAGCTTTAACAGGGAAAAATCAGAACAATGGCAGCCGGCTCAGTAGTACTGGAGGCGAAAAATATCACAAAATTCTATCCGGAGGCCGACGGCGGCAGCCTGGTGGTATTGGCTGGAATAGATTTTTCCGTGAAAAGGGGTGAGATGGTCTCCTTCATGGGACCATCGGGCTCTGGCAAGACAACATTGTTGCATATATGTGGGTTACTGGACAGAGCCAGCTCTGGCGATGTGGAAATAAATGGTCTGTCAACCTGTCGGCTGGATGGAGGAAAGCTCACAGAAATCAGGAAAAACAATATAGGTTTTGTATACCAGATGCACTATCTATTTCCGGAATTTAGTGCCATTGAGAATGTTAAACTACCGTTGCTGGTCAAGGGATTCTCTATGGCGGAGGCCGAAAAAAATGCTTCGGATATACTGGATAGGCTTGGGATGCTTGAAAAGAAATCAAATATGCCATCGGAGCTTTCTGGGGGTGAAAGACAAAGAATTGCTGTGGCGAGAGCCGTGGTAGCCAGACCGGCTATAGTGCTAGCGGACGAGCCGACGGGAAATCTGGATGATGATAACTCTGGAAAGATTCTAGATCTCCTGATGGATATGCTAAAAGCCTATAACAGCAGTATGCTCATAGTTACCCACGACCTGAGGTTGGCCAGAAGGATGGATAGGACTTTGCTGATGCGGGATCACAGAATTCTGGAGTCCCAGAATTACTAGTTTGCCGTTTCGAAAACTAGGAAGCACCCTTATTTTTTCTTGGGGTTCTAGAGGTTTTAGGAGCGTTTATTATAGCTAAAGCCTGGGTAAGGTCAATTTTTAGAATGTCATTGTTTTTTACGGAGTAGAATTTTTTGTTCCAGACTACGTAGGGACCATATGGTCCTATGTTGGCCTTTACTATTTGGCCATCATCCGGATGGACACCCAGAGTTCTCGGTAGAGTTAGCAAAGCAAGGGCTTTTTCCAGTTCAATCTCATTTTCATTCGTTCCCTTCGGTATTCCGACACGTCTGGGTTTAGAGGTTTTGCTATCTTCTCCCAGTTGGATATAGAAGCCATAAGGCCCTCTCTTAAGGTATACATTATGATCCCCATCGCTTCCCAATAACCTATTCTCGAACTTTTTCCCCTCGGCAGTCCCAACTTCATATTCATCACTGGCAATGCTGGAGATCTGCTTCGTATACTTACATTGGGGGTAGTTGGAGCAGGCTAAAAACATGCCAAATTTTCCTGCTCTCAGACCCATAGTGCCTCCATCACAATTTGGGCACTTATTGCCTGGTCCCTCTCGGTCATTGGATTCAAAAATAGAGTCACTTAACACTTCAGTCATTTTCTCAAGAATTTCCGCGCTCTTTAGTTTTAGAGCCCCATCTACTTCGACCTTAAAGGGAAACCAAAATTCCCGAAGCAACTCTTTCCAATCCTTTTTACCATTGGAGACCACATCCAGGTCATTCTCCAGTTTAGCCGTGTAATCATATTCGATGTACTTTCTGAAATAGAGCTTTAGAAAGGCATTAACTGCCAAACCTCGATTCTCCGCTTCAAATCTCTTTTTGGTGAGTTTCACATATTCTCTATCCTGAAGCACGCCTATTATATTAGCGTAGGTGGATGGTCTGCCAATTCCTAATTCCTCCATCTTTTTGACCAGACTGGCTTCCGTGTACCTTGGAGGGGGTTCTGTAAAGTGTTGTTTGTCTAGGACCTTTTTCAAAGCCAGGTTCTCGCCTTTGCTGACAGAGGGTAGAATGCTGGCTAGATCTTCTACCGTCCCATCATCCTCCGTTTCACTGTATAAAATATGAAATCCGTCGAATTTTATATTGCTGCCAGTAGCCCTCAGAAGATGGTTCGATGTTTTTATATCTATGGAAATCTGGTTTAGAATCATATTTGCCATCTGACTTGCCACTAGCCTTTTCCATATAAGTTCATAGAGTCTATATTCATCGCCACTGAGGTAGGCTCTTATACTATCCGGAGTTACCTCGGGGTCTGTTGGTCTCACGGCCTCATGGGCTTCCTGGGCATTCTTAATTTTATTTTTATAGATAATAGCCCTCTCCGGCAGGTACTTTTGGCCATACTTTTCAAGAATCAGCTTCCGCGTTGCAACTATGGCCTCCGGAGCTGTATAGACCCCATCTGTTCTCATATAGGTTATCAGTCCTCGGGTGCCGCCACCCAGGTCCACACCCTCATACAGCTTCTGCGCTAGAGTCATGGTCTTCTTTGCGGAAAATCCAAGTTTTCTTGAGGCCTCCTGCTGTAGAGTGGATGTGGTGAAAGGTGCAAAAGGATTCCTTTTGATCTCCTTTGTCTCAACCTTCTCAACCGTGTATGTCTCTTTTTCAAGCTCCGACTTTAATTTCTTTGCCAAAGCTTCATTACCTATAGATAGCCTATCTAGCTTTTTGCCATCGGCCGCGACCAACCTAGCTGTGATATCCTCATTTTTACCATTCTTTAGAAGGACGTCCAGAGACCAATATTCCTCCGATTTAAAATTCAGGATTTCCACCTGTCTTTCACATATGAGTCTCAATGCCACAGACTGGACTCTTCCAGCAGATTTGCTGCCTGGAAGTTTCCTCCACAGAACAGGAGACAGAGAAAATCCAACCAGGTAGTCCAAAGCGACTCTGGCCTGTTGCGCATTTACCAGATCCATATCTAATTTCCTTGTCTCACCCATAGCTCTTGTCACGGTCTCCCGAGTTATGGCATTAAACACAACTCTCTCTATTTTTGTATCTTTTTTTATAGCTTTCTTCTGTTTAAGCACTTCCACCACATGCCAGGCAATAGCTTCGCCCTCCCTGTCCGGATCACTAGCCAGAATGATGGTATTGCAGCCTTTCGCACTATCGACCAGCTCCTTGATGTGTTTTTGAGACCTTTTGATGAGGTTATAGTCCATGCTAAAATCGTTTTCCGGATCAACGCTGCCGTTTTTTCTTGGTAGCTCTCTGATATGTCCAAAAGATGCTAAAACCTTATAGTCTTTGCCTAAATACTTATTTATCGTCTTTGCCTTTGCGGGCGACTCCACCACAACGAGATTATTCATTCTTATTTTTAGGAACCAATGGTCGGTTGAAGAGTAGCTTAATTTTTTAATTTGTAAACCAACAACATTTTAAATAACCCACCGAATGCCAATGGGGGAATACCTTGTAGTTATTTCCTATTTCCTCCCTCCTTCAATGTCTATTCCCTCTTCCTTAGACCTCGGGTAGTTCTGGGAGAAGGAATAGTTGGAATCTGCAAGTCCCTTCCTGGTTTTACCTAACATTTATTCTCCCCCAGCATCTGACAGTGGATTCAGACCATTCCCACCCATTTTAGTGTTAGTGTTACTCTGAAAAGTGTGGGATTTTGTCATATTTAGGTCCACGCACCTTGAAAAAGCTAAAATCCTACATATATATTGTACTATGCTACTTTTGACTGTAGGATGGCGGGAGACTATTACGAAATTCTAGGGGTAAATAAGAACTCAACACAGGATGAAATCAAGAAGGCCTACAGGAAAAAGGCTATGGAATTTCATCCTGATAAGAATCCGGGAAACAAAGAAGCCGAGGCCAAATTTAAAGAGGCTGCAACAGCTTATGATGTTCTCCATGATGCGGACAAAAAAGCTGCCTATGACAGGTATGGGCATGATGCCTTTACGAAGGGAGCATCCGGAGGAGGTGGTTTTGGAGGATTTGGTAGTACCAATTTTAGCGATTTTAGCGATATTTTCAGCTCGTTCTCGGATATTTTTTCGGATCTAGGTGGTGGCAGTTCCAGAAGAGGAGGAAGTACCGTGGATGGCGCTGATCTGAGGTATGATGTAACTCTGACCCTCGAGGAAGCCTACAGTGAAAGGTTAATTGATTTGAGTTTCACAACCATGGTCAAGTGCGACGAATGTGGGGGAAGTGGCTCGGCTGATGCCGGAGGCTCTATGAAATGCCCAGAGTGCAGTGGTAGCGGAACCACGAGGGCTCAGCAGGGGTTTTTTATTCTTGAACAGACCTGCAGGAAATGCAGAGGTAGTGGTAAAATAATAAAAAAGCCTTGCAAGAAATGCAGTGGAACCGGAAGAGTCCAAAAAGCGAGAAGTCTTTCGGTCAAGATACCAGCCGGGGTTGACAGTGGAAGCAGGATAAAGCTCGCCGGTGAGGGAGAAGCAGGCCAGAACGGAGGGAAAACCGGCGATCTGTTTGTTTTTGTTAATCTAAAAAAACATGACACTTTCAGGAGAGAGAAAAACGACTTGCATATAATTGTCGGCATATTGCCGACAACAGCTATGATTGGGGGAGAAATAGAGGTTCCCACTATAGACGGTGGAAAGGCCACAGTTAAGATTCCGGCCGGAACCCAGCACGATGACAGGCTGAGGCTTTCAGGAAAAGGTATGCCGGTGCTGGGCGGGGGTACTCGAAAGGGCGACCAGATAATCAATTTTAAAATAGAAATTCCTAAAACCCTTACCGCCGAGGCTGAAAATGTTGCAAAGGAGTTGGATGGTTTGTTGCAGGGGTCAAAGCACAAAGGTACGTTCTTCAAAAAGTGGTTTAAATAACTCCTAGGCCAAGGATAACCATCAGAAAGAACGGACCCTATCCAAACGCCAGAATTCTGTCGGGATAAAATGTTTTTTATTCTAGTTATTCTGAGTTTTTCAGATGATTAATTCTCTTCCTCTTCGATTGACTTATTATTTGAAGAAACTACAGTTCAGCTAGTTTTTAAAAAATATCCACTATGCCAGATCGCGGGTCATTGTTTGCATTTTCTACGGCAGTCATGTTTGCAACCTTTGGAATATTTGCAAAGTATATATATGCCTATAATCTGAGCAGTATTATGATATTTTTTTTATCAAGCCTATTCAGTGTTTTAATTCTACTCTCCATACTACTGCACAGATACAAGGATCTCAAATTTATAACGAAGATAAAAAGAAGAGATTTTAAGCTATCTTTTCTGGGGACCGGACTGGTTGGATTGTTTCTAACGAATATTTTTGTACTTATGGCCCTACAGTATATAGGTGTTGGCCTGCAGAAGGTGATTACCTACTCGAATCCACTGTTTACTATACTAGTATATAGATTTTTTTTCAAAAAGAAAATGTCCAAAAACGAGGTCATTGGAGTAACTTTGATGATTCTGGGTCTGGTGTTGACAGTTGGAAATGCCGCTATAACGAGTAATTTATTTTATGGTGTACTGTTCTCGCTACTAGCAGCATTTTTTTCCTCAACGAATTCCATGCTGACAGAAACTTTTAGAACAAGCTTGGATGTTGTTCTCTACTGGTTTTACTCCTTCCTAGGGTCTACATTTTTCTCTCTGCTGGTAATGCTACTCAGCGGAGAAAGTCTAAACATATTTCCACTGCTCATCAAACCAAAGCTGATGATTTTAATTATTCTCTGTGCCACACTGAATTTCGTCCTGCCATACTTAGCCTTCTTTAAAGCCGTAATAACAATTGGTGCTGTGAGAACAGGCATAGTCATGACAACATCGCCAGCCCTAACAGCTATTCTCGGCGCGATTCTTCTAGGAGAAAAGATGACGCTGTTGCAGGTTTTTGGAATAATTATAATCATAGCTGCCTCCATAGTGTCGGCTCTCAAAGTCGATAATGCCCCCCCTCCAGAGAGTCTTAAGGTTGGAATCTAGAGTGTTCACACAGTCTATGGGCTGTCCACAGAGCAGTCGAAATTTATAGAATTCGTATGGTGGACCGAAGAGTATTGGTCATAGCAGGACCAACAGCTAGTGGCAAGTCCAGTCTAGCTTTGGATCTAGCCAGAAACGGCAGAGGTGTTGTGATTAATGCCGATTCTGTGCAGTTGCATTATGGCATGCCAGTACTATCGGCCCAGCCCAGTGTCTGGGACAGAAAAGTGGCAACCCATAGGCTCTACGGAATATTTTCGCCCTATGAAAATGCTAATCTGTTCAAGTGGCTAGTTCTGGTACTGGAGGAAATTAGAAAGGCTCTAGAACTGGAAAAATTGGCTATAGTTGTTGGGGGAACGGGATTATATCTGTCTAGACTGCTAGACGGCCTGAGACCAGATCTACCGGAAAGTAGCCCAGATATTAGGAATGAGTTAAACACTCTCTACGATAACATCGGCTGGGACAGATTTCTCGAGATTGTTCGAAAGGTCGATCCCGAAGGGGCGGCAAAGACTAGTCCCCATAATAGGCAGCGGCTCCTCAGAGTCTACGAGGTCTACAGGATGTCCGGAAAAAAAATTGGTGAACTGGAACAGCAGCCTAATAGACCAATTCTCAACCGAGGTGAGGTGTTTTTGATAAACGTTCTTCCTCCGAGAGAAATGCTCTATGCAAGATGTGATTTGCGCTTCAGATCTATTGCTAATAGAACTCTGGAGGAGGTGAGATGCTTTCTGGAAAAATACCCAAGTCCCTCTGACTATAGTGCATCAACAGAACGTACGATAGGATTTCGGGAAATAAGGAATTATTTCCAGGGTAAACTTAAATACGAAGAGATGATTGAGCTAGTGCTAAAGAACACTAGAAATTTTGCAAAAAGGCAATACACTTGGTTTAGAAATCAGTTCGCCACTGTGGACTATACATTGAAAGATATTCTCGACGAAGAGAGCAGAAAAAGTATAGCTGATGATATTATTGGTAGACTATGAAGACCTATGGCGTTTTTGTCAGAAAAAACATTAAAACTGGTGCTCTGGAGAAGGTGATTCTTCTGGCTAATGGATTTAATGTCTATGCAGCGGTATTCAGTCTCTTCTGGTTTCTGGCCAATGGACTGTGGCATGTGGCACTGCTCAGCGGTCTATTTCTTGGGATGATTATTCTGATACCACCAGTTCTCGGATTTTTTATTCTACTGTCTCTGGTACTACTAGCTGGATTTTTTGCCAATGGTATGCTGGCCCATAGCCTGGACCGAAGGGGAAACTATTATTTCGCCGGTTTGGCTTCGGGCATTGACAGGCAAGATGCTAGAAAAAAGTTCCTAGAGGAAATAAACGAAAAATACCGTGAAAAAAATCAGGTCATATACTAGATTTTTTTACTCTACTGGCTAGTATTAGTACGAAGTCTAACAATAAAATTTGCTGAGATGTACATTGAAAACAAAGGCACGGTGAAAAAATTGATCTCCTCTCTGGAAAACATAGAGAGGTGTCTTTGACATTGAAAATATCAGAGCCCAACTGGAAGAGCTATGCTTGAGGTCGGATAGTCCTAACCTCTGGGATAACAAGGCCGAGGCTGAAAAAATTCTCCAGGAGAAAACACGGCTGGAGAACATTCTACGGAAATGTGATAATATGAGAAGGTCCATCGACTCCTACGGAGAACTTGTCAAGATGGCTAATGAGGATGAGGTCCTCGGCAGAGAAATCAGAGGGGATCTGTTACCTCTTCTGAAAGAGGTGGAAACCTTTGAGATTGAAGCTATGTTCAGCGATTTGGATGATAGAAATGATTGTTTTCTGGAAATTAACACAGGAGTTGGGGGCACGGACGCCTGTGATTTCTCTAACATGCTCTTAGATATGTATTTGAAATGGTGCCGAGACAATGGATTCAGAGTGGAAGTAATAAATCTTCAGGAGGGTGATGAGGCCGGCCTGACAAATGCCGTACTCAGGATAACGGGAACCAATGCCTTTGGCTGGTTGAAGAATGAGAGTGGAGTCCATAGACTGGTGAGAATTTCACCCTACAACGCTAATGGAAAGAGGCAGACGAGCTTTTCCAGTGTTTGGGTCTATCCGGTTCTGAATAATGACATAAAAATAGAAATAGATGAAAATTCTCTGAAAATAGACACCTACAGATCATCCGGAGCCGGGGGTCAGCATATAAATAAGACCGACTCCGCTGTGAGGATTACTCATCTCCCTACAAAAATAGTTGTCCAGTGTCAGAGTCAAAGATCTCAACACCAAAACCGAGAAGAGGCTATAAAACTGTTAAAATCCAGACTCTATGAGTTGGAAAGACAAAAGCAGCAAGAGGAAAAGGATATTTTCGACAGCAGAAAAACCACTATCGGCTGGGGACAACAGGTGCGAAACTACGTCATGCATCCCTATCAGCTGGTAAAAGACTTACGTAGTGGCTATGAGGTTAGTAATTTTGAAAGAATGATGACCGGTGAATATCTAAGTGACTTCATTCGTAGCTGTATCCTTAGCGGTGTCCAATCTGTGGACGAGAAATCAGACTAGCATCTATCTACCCTATTCTATCCCTTATTTCAGGATATTCATAGAGACCTTCGACCCTGCCATAGGCTGCAACGGTCGGGATACCACTTACTATCTTCCTCAGCAGCCGCTCCACGTCGCCTATTCCTATAGGGTCAATTTTAGCCGATATTTCCTCCACCGTTTCGATTCTACCACGACGAATAAGGCTATTGACGTTACTTGAAGCTCTATTGGTAGTACTTTCGAGATTCATCAGAATGTTAGATTTTAGCTGTATTTTTGCTCTCTCTAGCTCATATTCTTTAACGTCACTGGTCATTTTTTTTAACTCCAGCACTATAGCATCAAGGGTTCTGTTAAGATATTCTGGATCCACTGCAGTGCATATTTGAAATGAGCCGGTTTCAAACGTGGGATCATTGAAGGAACATATACTATAGCAGAGTCCCCTGCTCTCGCGTACCTCCTGGAACAACCGGGAGGACATACTAGAACCCAGAATGTTGTTCATCACAGACATCACAAATCTATCCTCACAGCCAAAAGCTGTACCCTCAAAACCTAAGATACATTGCACCTGTTCTAGATTCTTAGTCTTCCTAAAGTAGCCTCCTGTGTAGGTTGCTATGTCTGGTCGTCTTTTTGTAGGCCTTCTGTTTTTTCTGAAATGTTTGTTAGCCAGATCCAATGCTTCTTCATAGTCTACCTTTCCGGCTATGCTTATGATTATATCCTCCGCAACATAGTTATCATCTATGTAGTCAATAAAATCCTGACGCCGAAATTTTTCTATGTTTTCAGCTACACCTATTATACTCCGACCGAAAATTTGGTCCCGAAAAGCTGTGGACTGATAATAATCATTTATCACATCATCAGGGGTGTCGTTAATCATTGCCAATTCCTGTAGGATCACTCCCCTCTCCTTTTCCAGCTCAGCCGGATCAAATAGAGAATTCTCAAACATATCGGATAGTATTTCCAGAGATCGCCCTGTATACTCTTTGAGAACCTTGCTGTAGTAAGCTGTGACCTCCTTCGAGGTGTAGGCGTTAAATACTGCCCCTATGGACTCGAAATCATTAGCTATTTGCTTTGCACCCCTTTTCCCAGTACCCTTAAAGGCCATATGCTCTAGGAAATGGGAAATGCCGTTATTTTCGAATGTTTCGTTTCTCGATCCGGTTTTTACAGCTATCTTCATCGTAACCGTCTCCACGGTGGGCATATATTCATGCACGAAGACCACAGCATTCTCCAGTTTCTCTATTCTAACCATCCACTTAAGAAATATGTTGCCAATGTAGAAACCCTAGTTTCTACCTCTAATATTTTCAAGCATTTGTTCAGCCAGCTTCTTCTTTATAGCTTTTATTGAGCCACCGGAACCCTTCAGAGGTTCATGTTCTGGTACAGAGAGACTCAGAGAGAATCCTCCAGGACCCGAAGACAACAATTCATATTCCGGTAATTTTTGAAAGTGTCCCTGAGTCCACTCCTGCAGCTCTGTTCTCGGGTCCGTTGGCGCACCTCTGGTTCTATTATCTAAATCTTTCCAAATTCTAACTATGAAATTCTGAACAGTTTCGAAGTTGGAATCCAAAAAAATGGCACCTATTATAGCCTCTAGAGTATTCTCCAAATTGTTAGCATTCTTTCTTCCGCCATTCAATTCTTCACCATTACCCAGCACCATATAGTCACCTATATGCATTCCTTCGGCCACCTTCGCCAGTACCGGATTTGACACGAGTAAAGCTTTCCTCCTGGAAAGCTCCCCTTCGGTTTCCTCTTCGTGGACCTCGAATAGATATCTGACAACGACACACATTAGGACTGAGTCCCCAAGAAGTTCTAGTCTCTCGTAATTTAGTCTCTTTTTACCTTTTCCGGCGGCTGGTACGCTGGGGTGCGTCAAAGCTTCCTTCAGAAGCCTCCTGTTATTAAATCTGTGCCCTAAAATCCCCTCCAGTTGCTCGAACAATTTTATATAGATATAATTTCTAGTCTTTACTAATGACTGTTTTCAAAATATTTTCAAGCTCTCCTTCTCTATTTCCTTGGTTAATTCTTCCTTCTTGATTGACCTTTCATTTCTGACTGGTTCTTCCTTATTGGCCTGTTCTTCTTCCTCGGTTAACCGCTTATTTTCCAGTGCTAACCATTCATCATGTCTGAATTGCCATTCAATATTCTCTAGAAGATCCGGTGGGAGAAATTGTTGTGGTTGTTTTGGCAGTTCTGGATCTTTCTTCGGTTGGTTTTCTGCTAATTTTTTCTGTTCTATAAGTCGTTTTTGAAAATAGTCAAAACCTCGCCTGTTTGTTGTCGTAGACCCATATACTTTTGGTTTATCTATTTTTATTTTAGTGATTATATCTACGGCCTTCACGAGTGCACGGAGGACGTCCACAGTCTCTCTATCTTCCATATTTATGCTGGTTCCATAGGGATTATAGAACTTTAAAAATCCTGATAAGCCAGAAACGCTCCCCAGACTACTACCAAACACCACTCTTCCATAGCAAAGGGTCAGAGAAGCAACAAACAAAACGACTTTTTTTAAACTAGTAATTTTCATTACCTACCCCAATTATTATTCTCTAATTAATCAAATTTTTCCCCCTAGAGCCTGGAATTTATGTGTTAATTTCTGTTTAGCAATAGCCTTTTTAAATATTTTTTGTACCAAATACTAAGAATAGAAAAATATTTCTCTTGATTTAGATATTTATAGGACATAGCATGGATATGGTTCAATATACTAGATATGATCTACAAACTGTGTAAGAATGACCTGCCGAGTGAGGTTGAGTTTGGGCCGGAAGTGGCTGTGGACACTGAGGCTCTGGGATTAAATAACTCTAGAGACCGGCTCTGCCTGGTGCAGATATATTTTGGCAGCGGTGAGGTTCACATTGTGCATTTCGATAGAAAAAGTACCTATAATTCGCCGAATTTGGTGAGGTTGCTCTCAGATAGAAAAATTCTCAAGATATTTCACTATGCTAGATTTGACATGGCCATAATACAGAAGACTTTTGGCCTACGACTGGAGAATGTCTACTGCACCAAGATAGCCTCGAAGATAGCAAGAACCTACAGCGAGGTCCATGGCCTAAAGGCACTTATACGGGAGTTTTTTAATATAGAAATTTCAAAAAAAGAACAGGGTTCCTACTGGGGTGGCGATGAGATTTCGGAGGATCAGCTTAGATATGCCGCAAATGACGTTCTATTTCTTCACAGAATCAGGGACCGACTAAATACTATTTTGGAAAATGAGAATAGAAAGGATCTAGTCGATAGAAGTTTCGGATTTCTCCAGACAAGAGTTGATCTCGACCTGCTGGGCTGGGCTGGTGTAGACATATTTTGCCACCAGTAAAGTCACACAGATCCCTGGGATGGAAAAGAATTCAACTTTCCCTTGGAAAAATAGTATGGCTGTCTGAGTACAGTAGCTTTCATTCCCTCTTCAGATGGATCTGGGCGTGGGAGAAAGGTCTTTTGGTCTCTCTCCTGGGAAGATTCATCCTACAGAATTGGAAAAATAACATTTTTCCTGGGTGCTCGCTGAAGAAAAAACAATCGTGGGAAAAGTACGAAGAAAATGGTAGTTGTTTATAATTTGGATGCGTCTATTATAGCCCCGGGTCCTCGTAGCTCAGCTGGATAGAGCGACAACCTCCTAAGTTGTAGGTCGGCGGTTCAAATCCGCCCGCGGACACCGGATTCTACCAATTATTGTCAAGCATTTATGAGAATTGGGAAAAAGACGCCGGAGAGAAGACCATAGCGTTCGAATAGCCTGTGGGTAACTGAATAGCAAAATATACCAAGTTAGGCCTCCATGGCAGGGAATATATCTAGGTTTTTTAATTTGGACACCATCAGCCTAAGGGTTCTACCCTCCCTATATGTCTTTTTACTTGATCCCAAAGGCTTTCAATGCCATTTATGTAGCTATGTTTATGCACAAATCTAATTAGTACGAAAATGTTTAAATTCAGATTTCTATTTAATCTCAGAACAAAGCCAAAATTGTTATCTTAACATAGTCTCATAAATCTATTATTACCGAAACCTCTGTTTGTTACTTTTATATATTGATACTTTGTTAGTAGAATGTGCCTCAGTCTTTTCACAAAGGCTTTCTCCATTTTTGTCTGAGACATGCTATCTTTCTTTTCAGGATACTTTCTATACTCCGGTGTAGAGTTATGGACTTATCTTCGGATAGGGGTAAAGGGGTGCTCAGAATTAGGAAATTATCTTCACAGCTAGTAAAATCTATATTTAGCTGCGCCTTTCTATCTTAGGGGATGGCGTTTCTCTCCTCTAGCAGATCAAATACAAGATTAAGATGTTTTCTCCACCATCTATCACCCAGCTGTATATATCTTGTTCCGCAGAAATCTATAGGGCGCAACATCTCCTTAGTTTTAAATGATTTGCTGTTACTTTTAGAAAGCTCTCTTACTATATCATAGGTATTGGCACTGCCACTTTTCACTGTAGTTATTACATTTTCCTCTAAACGTTTAGCTATGGGTAAACTAATTGAACGAAACCTATTTACTATTAAACCTAACATTTTTCATTCCAAGCTATTGTAGTCTTATAATATAAGACAAAAACAGTACTATATTGTCAACGGAAAGAGTGTAGTGGAGTGAGGACTAAACATCCCCAGGCTCTCTGAGCCCGAGGGCGGAATGTCCTAGATCCCTCCCTCAGCGGATTTTGAAGAAACTCGGGGGAGGGCCAGAGTGGGGGTTAAAACCCCCACCTTCATCCTCCCCCAGTCCCTTCGGGCCTGAGGGTGGAAGCTGACCCCCTCCTAATCTCTCCCGAGCCCTTTTGGCCCAAGTGAGGAAAAATCCTGGAATTTCCGCCGCTGCCGGGAGCGACAGAAAATACCATCTCTAGAACCCATAGCCAATGTTCACAGCGACACTCTGGTCTTTCTTTTCACGGAATTCACAGCTGATACCAGCGTTGAAGCCACCCTTACCGCTAGCTGGACCGAAATTGGCTCCGAGCTCGACGCTACCGCGTCGTCTTTCCTCTGCTTCCCCATTCGAATTTTTAAATACGCCATCATATTTAACAAACAGATCGGTTTTTACATTATAGAGATTGAAATCAAAATTCAGAGAGGGCTCGTACCCTAGCTGATGCTCCGAGAAACCGTAGACAGAGGTTGTCGTTGTATTAAAGCCAGGACCGGTATTGAGAAATTTTATGTGTAGACCTGGCCTTAGTGCAATACCAGAATTAATCCAGATGTCATAGTCAAAACCTAGACGAATTCCAAGATTTAAATTGCTTCTTATCTTAGGTTTCATAACGATAAGATCATATTCCTGAGACCCAAGTTCTTCGACAACATGATTACATTCAGCATTAAACTGAAATCTGTAATACCCAAGATATATAAAGGAATCCGCGTGTAGGTTGTCGTTAAAAATACT
Organism: Rickettsiales bacterium; assembly: GCA_031269065.1. GTDB lineage: Bacteria > Pseudomonadota > Alphaproteobacteria > Rickettsiales > UBA1997 > CALXRO01. Next base: position 12,247 of record JAIRWJ010000091.1, on the reverse strand, counting down.
CCATCTGCCATAGAGACCAGTTGAAAAAATTCCTATATCTTTGAGCTCATGGCTTATTTTATAGTTAGCACCACTTTCGGAAAAGGAAATATCAGAAAATCTATGGTAGCCAATCAGCGGACGCAGATTGCCAAATACCCTAACTTTCGGAAAGCCGAGGATTATATTCAAAGAATCAAAATGTGAGGAACTAGTTGTTTTACTACCGCCAATTTCCACATAGAAACCATCTTTTCTACCTGTTGCTGCACTTCTAGTTAAATCCCTGAAAGCGATTGCTGAGGCTCTGTACAGTTGCCCAGAAACCAAACCGTCATCTCTATTTATCATACCCATCCAGCTATAGGTCTTTGATGATACGTCTTCCCCCTCTCTTTGACCTCTCTCTCTGACCGGTGGCTCATTTCTACACACACCATTCATAGCTTCCTCTACCTCCTCATCTGTCATAGATATATTAACATCGAAGTCGTTTTGGAGAACAAGATTCCAGACACTACTTCCTTTATCTATGTGAATGGATTCCGAATGTATCTGTAAATTACCAATTTTATAACTGAATTTTCCTTCATTGGTCTTAGTCAAAGAAGCACCTCTATTTCTGCAGTTAAACTTGGTTTCGCCATTCTCCAGATGTTCCACGTCCACAGTCATATCCACGTCCACACCCGTATCCACACCCGCAGCTCCAGCAGCAACGGATGCTACCAGCGCCACACAAGATATTATAAATTTTATTTTTATTCCATTTTTCCTAAACATATATATTAGCAGCATAATTATTAAGATATTCAGATTGTAACATAATTGCACTAATCTGTCAAGCCTCTTTATAAGTTATTATTTTTAACTCTATAGCTTACTAGTGGTTAGGTAGCTTTTTTACTTGGCCATTGGCTCTGGCTATGTTGATATGTCTTTGGAGTCAAGGGGGTTATGAGAAACGCAACATCCTATATGAAACATAGTCTGTTTCGGTATATTCTCATCAATTTCCACAACCATACCCCGAGCCTGCTGGGCTCGGGGTATGGTATGGCATGGTAGGGATTATGACCGACACAGGATGCTAATACTTATGCAACAGGTCTAGTAACCCAATTTTTCCCCCCCCCGAAGCTGGAAGAGCCTGGGGTAGAGGTCGATTTGCATATTATAGGGATAAGTTGATGATCTATCGTAGTTCATTTTAGCAGAGAGACTAGCCAGATGGAAGAAAAACTTTCCCTGTACGTACACTATCCATTCTGTAAATCCAAGTGCCCCTACTGTGATTTCAATTCCTATCCCGATGGTAACAGAGGTAGTCTAGAGACTGGCGATTTTCTGAAGGCCTATATCAGAGAAATAACCCACTATAGAGAGATTCTTGGTCCTAGAACGGTAAACACTGTATTTTTCGGTGGGGGAACCCCATCTCTTATGTCTATAGATTTTACGGAGAGTATTCTCTCCCAGATAGGTAGGCTGTTTAGTCTAGAGGATGGTCTGGAAATATCTCTGGAGGCTAATCCAACAACTCTTGAAACTGGTAAATTCGGAGAGTTTAGAGCACTCGGTATCAATAGACTATCGATTGGTATCCAATCGTTCAGTGGTCAGAATCTGAAGTTTCTGGGCCGGACATACTCCGAAACGGAGGCACTGGAAGCTCTGGATGTGGCCCAAAGATGTTTTGGGGATAGCTATTCTATAGATCTTATCTATGCTCTGCCAGGTCAAAATGTCGGACAGTGGCTGGAGGAACTGGAGAAGGCAGCGATTCTCTCTCCAAATCATATGTCTCTCTATCAGCTGACCATTGAGCCGGGAACCGAATTTCATCGAAGGGGAGTCAGACCAATGGATGACGGCGAGGAGGCAGAGATATACCGGATAACTAATGAGTTTCTGGAGTTCCGGGACATTTCTCTCTACGAAATTTCAAATTATGCTCGGCCAGGTTACCGTTGCCGGCACAATATGAACTACTGGAACAGCGGCCAGTGGCTTGGCATCGGGGCCGGGGCTCACAGTCGGCTGTGCTTCGGAGACAAGCTGGTTAACGGATACCGGGAGAGAATGGCTCTGGAAAATATAAAAAATCCCTCCCAATGGCAGAAACAGGTACTGAAACTTGGTCATGGGCTGGATGTTTCGGAAATGCTAACTCGAGAGGAATTTATAGAGGAAATTCTGCTGATGGGACTACGTCTGAGAGACGGCCTGGTGATAGATAATGTTAGGAAATATTTGACTCTGGGACCCGGCGGATTCCTGGAATTGTTTGGGAAGGACTATGAACAGTTAGCCGTCGGAAACTATATTGAAATTTCCGACAAAAATATTAGAATTCCTCTAGAGAATCTCAGAATTCTGGATTCTATTGTGAAGAAAATTCTATAATTATTCACTGAACAGCGAATACAGAAATGAAAATTAATGATCTTCTAGGCAAAAAAGTATTACTCTGGGGCTATGGATTAGAGGGCAAGTCAGCCGCTGGTCTGCTGCTGAGGCAAGGCATAGAGAAGGAAATGATTGTAGCTTCGGCCACTCCTATCGATGAAAAGGTTAGAGGCCTGAGATTTATCGGAGAGCAGCAGATTTTGGAACAGGATTTTGATGTGCTGCTTAAGTCTCCAGGAGTGTCGTCCTATCGGGGAGAGATAGAAATTCTCGAAAACAGGGGTATTCTGGTCACATCGATTCTAAATATCCTGCTGGCGGAGATTGCCGGCCGGAAGCATCCGAAGACTCTGGGCATAACGGGAACAAAAGGCAAAAGCACAACAGCCTCCATCTGCCACAGCATGCTAGGACATCTCGGATTTAGAACCCGCCTGCTGGGAAATATAGGAGTATCTTTTCTCGATGTGCTGGACTCCCTGGATGACCAGGACTATCTAGTTCTGGAGCTGTCTAGCTGTCAGCTGAAAAACATTAGATACCGGCTGGACTATGGTGTCCTACTAAATCTTTTTCCAGAACATCTAGATTGGCATATCAACCACGAGAACTATTTTCGAGATAAGCTGAATATACTAAAATACAGCGACAAATGTTTTATAAACTATAATGACCCTATAACCTCCAGTTATGTGGACAAACATAAACATAAATATTTTTTCGGCAGCGAAGATTCCTTCCATCTGGAGGATGGATTTCTATGCTTTGTCAAAGATAGGCTGCTGGACATAAACTCATTAGCAAATCTAAGGGGTGGGCACCTCTTCACAAACATCTGCGCGCTACTAGCAATCTTTCGGGAGGAGAGGCTCGATGTGGTCCGGGCACTGGAAAACCTTAAGGATTTCAAAGCTCTACCACATAGACTAGAAATTTTCTACGAGGACCGGAGACTGGGAATAAAATTTGTAGACGATAGCATAGCCACCATACCTGAAGCTTCTCTAGCGGCTCTGGAGACATTCGGCAGTGACAAGATTTTTCTGATTCTCGGAGGTTTCGATAGACAGCAGGACTACTCTAAAATCATAGATTTTCTACAGAAGGCTGAAAATGTCAGAAAGGTTTTTCTAATCGGCCAAACCGGAAAGAGGATAGGAAATGCTCTGAAAAATTCTGAATATTTTGAGAGTCTCCCAGATCTGGTGAAAGCTCTAAAAAGTCACAGTCTGGAGAACACCACAGTGCTTCTTTCTCCCGGAGCAGCGAGTTTTGACATGTTTAAAAATTTCGAAGAAAGGGGAAATGTATTCAGAGAGCTAATACTGTCCAAATGAGCTCTATGTTCTTCGGAGGAACGAACTTTTTCCATTCATCATCCTTGTTTGTTATCATTTCCCTTATTTGCGTGGCTGATATGTCAAAATAGCCAGTCTGCTTCTTTCTGTCTAGAATTTCTACGGTCAATTCCCCATGGTCAAACCAACTCCCCTCCTCACTGCCACCACAGTAGAAAGCTTCAGGTTTTCCGAAGGAAGGACAGTTTTTCCCAATACTCTCCAAAACATAGCTATACCACTCATCATCATTGGGTATACTGTCTAGAGCGAATATTTTTATGTTCTCTCTATAGCCGTAGACGTTGTGAATCATTTGCAATCTCTCCTTCACGTCAAATGGATTTTTCTCGGTTCTGCTCTCCTGAGCAGAACCGAGAACTATCGTAGCATTCTTTGTTTCTTTCAGCATTTTGTCCACAAGAGACCTGTGGCCATTATGAAATGGCTGGAACCTCGCAACAAGGAAACCATGGTTATGTGTAAACACAGGCAGTGCGCTAGTCTATAGTAAAATATTCTTTGGCAAAAGCCTCAAGCTCATCTAGCTCTATTCTTCGCTGGCTCATAGTGTCCCTATCTCTAATGGTTACCGTTTCATTTTTACCCTCAAATGTTTCAAAATCAACAGTAACGCAGATAGGAGTTCCTATTTCGTCATTTCGCCTATAGGCTTTACCTATATTCCCAGTATCCTCATACCTTATTCTACCAAAGGCGAGCCTCTGTAATTTATTTTTTATCTCCAGACACTTGTCCACTATGGACCGATTATTTTTAGCTAGTGGAATAACAGCTACCTTGATAGGAGCTATGTGTCTCTTGAATTTCAGAACTATTCTAGAATCCCCCTGGTCCAGCTGCTCTTCGCTGTAGGCCTCACTCATCAGAGCCAGCACACCTCGTTCCACTCCTGCGGAAGATTCTATCACATAGGGTATCTCAAATTCGCCAGAACTATCGTTTTTGATAGCCAATCTGCTGTTAGAATCAATATTGTTGCGAACTTTGGCTGTTATATTCATCATTTTCTGGTCCCTTGAGTGAGTGCCTAGATCAAAATCTGTCCTGTTTGCTATACCCTCGAGTTCCTGGAGACCGATTGGAAATCTATAGAGCAAATCGGCGGTTTTCTTAGAGTAGTGAGACAGATTCTCGGGTTTATGATATTCTATCTCTATATTTTCTCTGGAGAGGCCTTGTCTAACCCACCAGTCGATTCTCGCAGCAACCCAGTTCTTATGCCACTCATCATCTGTTCCTTTCCTAACGAAAAACTCCAGCTCCATCTGCTCGAACTCTCTAACTCTAAATATGAAGTTTCTCGGTGTTATCTCGTTTCGGAAGACTTTTCCGATCTGAGCCACTCCGAATGGCAGCTTTCTCGGTGTACTATCCATTACATTTTTAAAATTCGTAAAGATACCCTGGGCGGTTTCAGGTCTCAGATAGCAAAAACTATCATCCCCGCCAGTAGCTCCCAGATTTGTTCTAAACATAAGGTTAAAACCGCTCAGACTGACAACGTCCGAGCTACCACATCTCTCACACTTTCCATCCTTAATATGGTCCGTTCTCATTTTCTCACCACACTTCCTACATTCGCAGAGCGGATCAACAAAATTCTCCCGATGGCCAGAGTATTCCAGTGTTAATTTATGCGTCAGAATCGAGCTGTCCAGTCCTTCTATGTCATCTCTCTCGTAAACCAGAGACCTCCACCAGGAATTTTTCAGATTGTTCTTTAGCTCTACTCCAAGCGGACCGAAGTCATAGACCCCCTGAAGGCCCCCATATATCTCCGAGCTCTGGAAGATAAAACCTCTCCTCCTGCAGAGAGCCACTAGATCATCCATCTTTGGATAGACTCCTACATTCATACCTAGAAACTAAAAAACTTTAAAATCATGGTAGTGTTACGACTTTAAAAGTAAAGTTAATGGAGTTTCCTGTTAGAATTTGAATAAAAATTGCTGCCCAACGAGGCCATGATCCCTCTATCCTTTGTTTTCCTATTTCCTTGAGTATTTTTTGGAGAATAAACCATTACATATTGATTTCAGCTGAAATATCTGTCCAGATTCTCAAAAAACTCGTCCCGATAGACCAAGAGATGAGATGCTTAAGAACCCAGATAGCAAATAACCTAGTCTATTCGAAACATCCCGAAAAGGGAAAGGCGAATAAGTAAGAAAGAGAGATGTTATATACGACAAGGAACTTGATTACAATATTCATTAAAACATTACAGTTAAGTTATGATAAAATATACTAAACTAAGCAGTTATAAAACAGAAAAAAATAGTAGAGTACTCTCACCTAGACCTAATTGCTTCACAAGCTGTCAAAATTTATAGGAACTAATAGAATAGATTTTTTAATACTTTCAGAGAAGCAATATTGTACGACAGTGTCATTAAAACTGATGGGTAAATAGAACTCGATGAATCCTACTTTGGAATAAAAAAGGTAGCAAAAGAGATAGAGGAGAAGCAAGTAAAACCATTGACCAGAGAGAAATGACAGAATTTACCTGAAAATAATTTCAAATGCCAGCAGAGAAGAATTAATGTCAATAACACAGGGAAGATGCTGTATGGATCTACCACCCATACCGAGGGCAAGTTTATACTGCACTTGGAGGAATGTGAGTTTAGATGAATTACAGAAACTGAGTAGAACAGAATTCAAGAGAATGATTCTGAAAATGACAAAAAACTATATTAAAGTCTTAGCGAAAAGAAAGTTTCCTATTCAATATCATTTCCTAAGCAAGCCCCAAAGCTAATTTTTCTGGCACATATTTGAGCCTAAATATTCAGAGAACTAAAAAATCTATCCGCTTCGTCCCTCAGTTGGTCCATATTCTCCAGTCCATTGATGAGGTTTCTGAATTCACCAGCTTTAGCTAGACCTGTACTATAGAAATTCAGATGTTTTCTGGAGATAAATATGGCTCTATCCCTTCTATAGTGTTCGACCATCAGATCCAGATGCCACAGCACTGTATCTCTCAGTTTTGCTGGACTAATTTTGGCGTATTCCCTGCCTTCTAGTTCGTCAAGCAGCTGTCTGAATATCCACGGCCTACCACAGGCGCCTCTTGCCACCATTGCTCCGTCTGCCCCACTCTCTTCCAGAGCCTGCCGAAGATCGTGAGTATTTCTAATGTCTCCATTTACAATAACCGGTATCTTTACTGACTTCTTCACGTCAGAAATTAGTTTCCAATTGGATTTGCCCTCGTAGAACTGGTTTCGTGTTCGGCCATGCACTGTAACCATCTTCACACCCGCGTCTTCAGCGATTTTCGCCATAGTCGGAGCATTCAGACTGTCGAAGTCCCAGCCTAGCCGCATTTTCAAAGTTATTGGAACTCTGACAGCTTTGACGACGGCTTCCATTATGTTTTTGGCCAGATCCAGGTCTCTCATCAGCGCCGAACCAGCGAATCCCTTTACAACCTTTTTTACTGGACAGCCAAAATTTATATCTATTATATCTGCTGAGTACAGTTCGACATTTATTTTTGCGGCCTCAGACATATGGTAGGGATCATTCCCGACTATCTGAACCGCATTTAATGCCGACGTTGCTCTAACTTTGTTCTCTAACTCGTGCATTCTGGCTGGCACAATGGACCTGCATGGGATCATTTCGCTGAACATCAAACCGGTACCGCCGAAGCCTTCGACCACGGTTCTGAATGGCGGATCCGTAATGCCGGCCATGGGTGCCAGCATAAGAGGACCATCCAGATCCATAGAGCAAATATGTAATGATTTTATCATAAAACTTCTAGATCCATGGTCCAACCGTGTTATAACCTAACATACTTACCAGTCCTTTGTTTTCAGTCAATACTATCTATCTAATTTTTCCTTTCTGGGCCAGCCTCTACTCCCCCTGGACCTGTCACCTGACTGAACATTTTGTTGGCTTTATCGTATCTTTCTACCTCTAAAGCGTTAGACATGACTTCTCCCCTGTCTGTGGATAGTTTTTCCTTCGCCAATTTCTCTGGTGCTCCACTTCTATCCACCTGATGGCCCAATTCTCTGATTTTCTCTTCTTTTTCCCCATTTTCCTTTTCTTTCTCCTTTTCTTCCATTTTACCAAAATCACCCTCGGGCAGGCTATACACACTTTCTTTTTCTTTCTCTCTGTTTGAATATTTATTCAAAATATCGTCTGCTGTTGGCCGGAGTGAACAGTTAATTTCGAGCATGTCTATGATAATATTTCTCAGGGGTTCGGAGATTCCCGCCATTATTTTACTAAGGCTTCCCTTCCATTTTTCGGTAAAGTATGGCAGATTTATCATAGTAGCAGCCAAATTTGAGGCAATGTTGCTGTTGCCATATGTACTTTTGATTGGATCTATACCAGTTAGAACCCGGCACAGTGTAATTCCAAGAGACCAAATATCAATTTGTTCATAATTAGATCCACTGTCATATTCACCATATAACTCTGGTGCCTTATAGCAGAGAGTTCCTAAAATATCTTTCTTTTTTAGAAATTTCGATGAGTCTGAATACTTAAATCGTCTTGAGAGTCCGAAATCGGCCATCACCAAATTACCTCCGTCTCCAACAAGAATATTGTCTGGCTTCAGGTCACAATGAATATAGCCAGTCTCATGAAATGTTCCGAGGGATTGCAGAAATTCAAGAACGCACTCGACCGTGAGGAAGTTTTTGGCGGCTGTTATGTCAAATCTACTAAGACTACCTGACCTATAGTATTTTGATATAATAATTCCTCTTTTCTCATCTTCTGGAGTTGAAAGAATTTCAAGAAAGCCCCGCGATCTGAAAAGTCCGTTCCTAAAATTATCTGCATAAATAAGGTCTTCCTTGTTTTTTCTGAGCGTTTCTTCTAGGTCACCCCATCTTTCTTTGAACAATTTCACAACAACGTTTTCTCTCCGCACGGTACTATAAACTAGAAAGATATTGGCATAGCTACCTTCTCCAAGTTTAATAACATTTTTCCCCCCTATTTTCGGAGACATAGTCAAAGTTGGCGATGAAACCAATGGTGGGGAAAGCGGGAGATGTGAATTTTCTGATTGTTGACTAGAAAATGACTGGGAAGGCGACCTTAGAGTAGGTAAATATAAAGGCAAGGGTTGTAAGGGCAAAACTGAAATTGGCAGCAAGGTCGGCGGTAGGAGAGGCAAATCCAATATTTGCGGATCGAAAGACAATTGCGGGGGTAGTGGATGCGTGGAAGTCAAAGTTAAGGAGGGTGCAACAACGTCTGGAAATAAACTGCAGCCAGCCAATTTTTTCTGAAGGTCATAAGATTCCCAAAAAACTGGTTTTCCTCGTTCAGACATAGGGCGACAAATGTTATTTATAATAATATGGTTATATTATAACATTTTTATAAAACAATATAGGTTTATTGGTATATTTTATGACTCCGCTAGAGGAGAAAGATAAGTTTGCCTAGAATGTTATAAATCTATACAAACATTTTACACAACTTGACAAATGGAACATTTAATGTTATAATGATATTACTAGGCTAAATAGAGGGGATCTATATGATGGGGGTAGTGTTTATTTTGGTTGTTCTCGGACTTGGCTCGGCGGAGGTTTCGGTTGGTTCGCCGGTTGCACTTGCCGGTTCTGAAAGAGGTCATAGATTCAGCGATGACAGTGTGGATACTACGTGGGATCTCAGTGAAGAGGAAATCAAATTAAAGATAGAGGAGCTAAGAGTCAGAGGGGGAAGTAGCTTTTCTGGCACTAGAATAAAGAAAGGAGATGTAAGTATTTGACATCTGCGGGCCATCGTGGTCGTAAGATTTCCCTAGGAACAGAAATGTAACGCCCTGGGGGGGGAGTGCTGGTTGTTGTGTGGAGGGTGCCTTTCGGCAACCTTTTGTTAATAGTATATAAGGGGTTATGTTATGGAAATATTAGTACAGTGTAGTTATGCGCTAATTTTTCAATTTCTTTTGCACAAAAAGGTAGAGAGAAATTGTGAGGATGCTTTCAGGTCCAGAGTCTCCTCTGAGAAGGTGCTTGTCAATGGATCAGATTATTATCGGTCTTCTCCGGCCGAAGGTTTGGTATGTGGAAATAAGGCCAACCTATTGGTTTCATATGATAGCGCAAACAACAATTTTGAAGTTTTCCGTAAAGTTAAAGATAAAAATAATTCTTACACCTATAGTGTGATTGGTAACTTTAAAAGACCTGGCGAATCCGACGTGTTGGATAGGAAAAGTGGTGTTTTTGTACCTTCGTACATTGTGCTAGAGAGTGATGCAGAGAAAATAGAAATTCTATATAATCCAAAGAATAGGGTTAAAATCGTGAAAGAGACTAAATATAATGCAAAAGATCTAGTATCCTCGAGCTCCTATGCTATGCTAAATATTCAACCAGGCGAAGATTTAACCTGTGATTTAGATAGAACATATCCATCTTTTTCTAAAACGTACAGCAATATAACAATTGGACCAGATTTTTCTATTAAAAATATATCAATTAGCGATGATAGTGTCACATCTATGGCGGAAAATATTATGTACGATATGACAAAAAGCATCGTTAACTTAGACGAAGATTTGAATGAAAGCTCAGAAGAGGCGTATCATTTAGGAAAAATTCAACTTGAATACAGCCAATATACTATACTTACATCGTATAAAAATGCAAACAATATGCGCTTTATAGATTGGGGCGCAAAAGGAACTCCATTTTATAATTTCCAAAAAGTTAAAGAAGGGTATGGCGAATACATTATCTATACATATTTTATGGATGATGACACCAGGATAAAGACACAACTTATCGAGAACCTGAGTTTCCATGTAGTTAGCCAGCAGGATATGAAACAGGATGAAAATGCTAAGAACTTCGGACTTTTTACCATCTCATCTGATGGACATGTGTCCTTGGGGTTGGTAGATCTTAGGGATGCCAGTGACCCCGGGGATTCCATCAGAGATGAGGCTATTTATCTTATTGACTGCGGCCCGACACACTACACTCGTACCTACCCTAGAAAAGGCAAAGAGACAAACATATTTAATTTTATGCCCAGTCAACCGCTTTGTGATAACGATAATTTCGGTTTTCTAAAACAAAGGTTAGACGAGCGCGTTATCCTACTTAGCCATAAAACACTGCAGAATAATAATTCCTGTGTATTTTGGTTCGCGGAAAGCGTGAAATACATCAACAAGAATTTTAGAGATATCGAACAGGTATTTAGGGCCTATGAAATAGGCCAGGCCCAGATCGAAATTAGTTCTCAAATTTCGGAAAAGGTGAACATACAATTTAAACAACATCCTGACATCACCACAAATAGGCCAGACGAGGAACAAATTGGGAATTACGACACATTTTTTTACCATGCACTTAAAACCGTTAAAGATGAAATGGATATGTCTGAATTCGCTGTGGAATTGAAAGAAGTTTATATTCTTAAGGAGGATAAAGCTTTAGATTTGGCTGTGAGAACAAAAGGAATCAAGGAAATGTTGTTTCAGAAACAAAAAAGTAACCTGAAATACCTCTAAAACACCAGCATCGTCAGTCGGTCGGCGGTATTGCACTCTCGCCTTTGGTAACTCTCTATCTGCTATCAGGAAATGGGTATATGGTATACGTACCGGATCTGTTCCTAGGAACCGCTGTGGAGTTGTGCCAGGCTCTGGTCCTCCATCACAATATCTCAAGCCCATCAACTCCATAGATCTCCCTGATTTTGCCAATCTCTGATTCAGTAATGCGAAACTCCTTTGGCAGCTCTATCATTTCTCCATCGGCTATTATGTTGATATCTGTGTATTCACCACCATTGCTAGCTCTTGTCTGGCTAACTATCGAAAATAGGTCTTCGACACAGCTTTCATCGAATATGTGTATGTTCAGTTTTTCTATAAAACCGTTTTTCCTAGCTGGAAAAGCTTCCTGAGTCTTGGCTTTCGGCGATAAACCTTTTTTGCCATAGTTTTCGCGGTTTTTTTGGCTAAATTCGCTAGAGGTTCTCATCTGTCTAACTTTTCGAATTCCGGTTTTTGTGGTTCTCAGATATTCATCAAGAGGCCATAGATCTCTCACGCTCATTCTCAGTCCAGCGTCATCTCTGCGCACAGAACATTCAAACACAAGGTGATTGTGCATCTTTTCGTCAATTAGATTCTTATGCTGGGTTATCATATCACCATTAAATATAGATAAATCTGCAAGTCCCGTGGGGTCGGAAATTGTCAAATAGGCATATCTACCCCGGTCACTGGATTTTACGGAGGTTGATATGAGAACCCCGGCCATTCTGATTAGAGAATTGTCATTGACATTCTCTTCTATATCGCAGAGAAAGGTTATGCCTTTGGATTCTAATTCTGGCCTTATGACGTCCAGCGGATGATTTTTGAGATAAAAGCCAAATGCTTCGAATTCCATCTGGAATCTCTGAAAATCTTTCCAATCATCGACATTTTGTAGCCGGGGCAATAGTTCTGGAGCATTTTCGAGGCAACCAAAGAGGCT
>JAIRWJ010000086.1 GCA_031269065.1 Rickettsiales bacterium | reverse complement strand
ACATTATGAAAGCAAAAAACTAAGTCGAACTTTTGAAATGAACCTAACTGCAAATTCTCCAAATTTCCAATAACCATCTTTAATTTTTTCTCCAAACCCTTTCTAGCAACAATTTTTTTCTAGCCTCCTCCAGCATTTCAACTGATAAATCATAAATTACTCCAGAACTTTCTGGAAAATTTCAATATATCTGTTTGTCAACCCTGTCATAGGCAAACGCTTTTTTTGAAAAATACTCCTTTACATCACTGGTTTTATTTTGGAGCTTGACTAGTTTTCCATTTTTTTTTTTTAGTTCTCATGGCTATGAGTTTTAGAAGAGTTAGAGGAAAGACAATTGTTGTTTAAAGAACAACAATTGTCTTTCTCTATTCTCTTCAGAAAATTCTTTAGCAACCTAAACATGTTTTTTTAAATTCCTCTGGAGATATGTTTCTATTGTTAAATCTATACTCACATTCTTTTAAGTGTAAAATAAATTTATCGTCTGTAAAACCATTAAATTTACTGAGCCTATTCTTAGCAAAGGACCAAAAGGATTCTATGCCATTCACATGATTTTTACCTCTGGCAAATTCATTGTTTGGATGATACATTCTGTAATGATTGTAGCCACTAGATATTAATCCATTGTAAAGCTTCCCATCATCTGTGTATATGGTGGTCTCTAATATCATCTTTCCTCGTACCATAGACCTAGGTTCCTCCCTAGGGGCATTGGGAACTATTTTCAGAAATACTCTATCGTCACTCCAAACACTATAGTTTTACCTGCAGCACCTCTTCCCCTTTTTCCCCGATTCTCCTGACTCCAAAATAGCTTCCATCCAGTTCAAACTCTCCAGCTTCCCTTTCACTCTTCTCTGGCACGCTATCATTAGTGATAGTGTGCCAGAGAAGAGTGAAATATCTATTGATCACGTTTCAATTAACATGTAGTAATATAGATTGAGTTTTTTTCGCAGCCCAGCTATATTGGCTATAAGTTTTTTAGGTTACCTGTCTTGATAATTCTATTGTAAACATCATGATTTGTGGAATTGAATGATATATTTATCCTATCAATGCATTTGTAAAACTCATCACACTGTTTATTCAGCAGAGAACCGTTGGTCGTTGTCTTTTAGATTTTTGACTATGTCAAATACGTCTTTTCTTGGATATGGCTACCATCAGTAAACGTCAGACTATCATTGTTATATAAATCTCTGAAAACACCAAAAGCAAAGCTGTAATTTTCACAATTAAACAGCTTTGTGCGGTAAATGTTTTTCTTGTTCAATTCCTCGAGATGGCAAAAATAGCAACTATGCTTTTAAAATTTTATTAAATAGTGGAGAATAACAAAAAATCAGACCAATGAATCTTAGAAATTTTTTGCTTATATCAATCAGGCAGGTACTCTTCAAAGGCCCTGCCAAAAAATATTTTCTCAACACCTAGTTACTAGGTTCACAATTAAATATTAGTCCAATTCTACACTATTTTCAGCATGGTGTCAATGGCTTAATTTTTTTTATGGAAGGGTCTTTTCTTGATTTTTTAAATGTATTCGACTACCGTATCTCCCATAAGATTATTAGGATAGTCTACCAGTCAAGGCAGGCCGTCCGTGGGTTGAGGTTCTGTCAGATGAGGAGAATAGTTAATAGCTTGTTTTGGTGGATATTCATTTTGTCCGCTATATACATGGTTTCCAGTATCTTTATGTCTCCGGAAAACGAAACGGGGGGTAGGTACATAAAAATAGTATATTCGGAGCTCCTGGATCTAGTTCAGAATGGCGAAGTCAAAGCTGTGGAGATAAAAGGATGGAATGTATTTGGTCTGCTGAAAAACGGCGACAGATTCAGCACCTATACCTATTCCACAACCGATGATGGTACTCTGCTAGGAAATCTCCGGGCGGCTGGCGTTGAAATAAAATTTTCTCCTCCACCTGGCAAGAGGTATATGATTCTGGATCTTCTGGGAAGCGGGCTATTTGTTATAGCCATGATACTGGCCATTGTTGTGAGATTTAAAAGTATTAACTCGGGCGAGGGTAGCCCTTTCAGCTTCTCAAAATCAAGGGCAAAACTTCTGCAGGTAAAGTGTAAAGTGTCATTTGATGATGTGGCTGGAATTGATGAGGCTCGAGAGGAGCTTCGGGAGTTGGTGGATTTCCTAAAAGATCCTGACAGGTACACCGCCATAGGCGCCAAAATACCACGAGGCTGCCTGCTGGTTGGTCCTCCGGGTACTGGCAAAACTCTGCTGGCGAAGGCCATTGCTGGGGAGGCGAATGTTCCGTTCTATTTTATATCTGGTTCTGATTTCGTAGAAATGTTTGTGGGAGTTGGTGCTGGTCGGGTAAGAGATATGTTTACAGAGGCCAAAAAGAATGCTCCCTGCCTAGTGTTCATAGACGAAATTGATGCTGTGGGCAGACACCGGGGAGTGGGTTTTAGCGGGGGCAGTGATGAGAGAGAACAAACCCTCAACCAGCTGCTGGTGGAGATGGACGGTTTTGAGGGTAATGAGGGAATCATAGTCATTGCCGCTACAAATAGAGAGGATATACTGGATAAGGCCCTCCTTCGTCCAGGAAGATTTGATAGACAGATCACTGTACAACTGCCAGATGTTAAGGGAAGGGAGGAAATTCTGAAGGTCCATGCCAAGAAGGTTAAAATGGCACCTAATGTTGATCTAAAATCCATAGCGAAATCCACCCCTGGCTTCAGTGGTGCTCAACTGGCCAACATAATCAATGAGGCTGGCCTGCTGGCTGCAAGGATTAACAAAAAGGTCATAACGAATGATGAAATCGAAGAAGCAAAAGAAAGAGTAGTTATGGGTATGAAAAACCAAAGCAAAATTAAGAAAGAGGAGGAAACAAAATTAATAGCATACCATGAGGCTGGTCATGCGATTGTTGCGCTAAATTGCAAAAACGCTAAGCCGATCTTTAAGGCTACCATTATTTCCCGGGGAAATGCAGGAGGCTATGTCTCTAGGCCATCAGAGGATGACGGAAGGCTTACAGCTACCACAAAGGCTAGCATGATAGATGATATTACAATATCTATGGGTGGTAGAGTGGCCGAGGAGATTATATTTGGCACTGATAGAGCGACTGCCGGAGCCATTGGTGACATTA
>JAIRWJ010000094.1 GCA_031269065.1 Rickettsiales bacterium | reverse complement strand
CTATGTCACTATTAAGTTTTATCTTTGCCAACCTTGCGGTTCTTCTAAGTCCATTCATGCCGAGAACCTACCTCATACTGAGAAATCTGAAAAACGCTATGCCGAAATTGTCCTACAGAAGTAGAATTGTGCTAATGTTCAGAATTTGGTACAACCTAGGTAGATTCGCTGGAGAATATCCCTATATCTATAAACTTAAAGACCAGGAAATCTTTAAATACGCAGATATGAGCGAAAATTTAAAAAAAACTCTAGACGAACTAAAGAATTCGGCCGGAGGAAGCATCATATTTTCTGGTCATCTGTCCAACTGGGAAATTGGTCTTAGAGCACTTCGGGACTATGGACTCAAGGTTTCGGTGGTGTTTAGAAAACTAAATAATCCTCTGCTGGAGCCAAAATACACTAGAGATATGAGACAGAAAATTGGCATAAATATGATTGCCAAACAGGACGGGGCTGCATTCGGCATAGCAAAAAGTCTCCGGAGAGGAGAGACTGTTGTTATTCTGACAGACCAGAGAGACGAAATGAATGGTCTATTGTTAGACTTTTTTGGCCAAAAGGCCTATACTCCTAGGTCTATATACGTTCTAGCGAAAAAAATGAAGGTGCCTGTCTATGGTATGAGAGTTATCCGGAAGCATAGAATGCTGTCAAAGTTTTACCTTGACGTCAGTAGCAAAACTTATGTGACCGACAACTTAGAGGAGGAGGAATTTTTGACAGAACACATAAACAGAATTCTTGAGAAGTGGATAGAAGAATATCCGGAGCAATGGTTTTGGATTCATGATAGATGGAAAATATAGGCGCTTTCTCTTATCACTCTCCTAATTTGCTCTAAATTTGAATCAGGCCGAGGTCTAGTTTATTTTTCCTAATATAACCTCATAGCACTTGACACCTGTGGTGAAAATCCTATTAATAGAACAGATTGTCTGGCTGAATGTAAGCTGTGGACGGAGGTGGTCTAGGTTGCAGGGTTGTTCTGGCAGCTGTGGCCAAATGGGCTGACCGGAACTTATTGGCTGGGGAAAATTTATTTGCTTGACTTAGATGACTAAGAGAGAAACTCAATATAAGATTTTTTTAATTTTCACCCTGTTTTGGAGCATCTTTTCTGATAGCACTCTGGCAGACAGTGGAGAGACGGTGGGAAGTAAAAAATATGTGGTCAATGGAGTAAAAGTATATTCCAAATCCCACAACGCCACCGAGGCGAAGGAATTGGCCCTGAAGGATGGCGAGCGAAGAGCCCTAAAGGAACTGTTCAGTAAAATTGGAGTAAACCCTGGCTACACAAAGTATGTGAACGAAAATGCTCTGGCTGACATGATATCAACTATCAGAATTTCGGAAGAGGTCATGACCAAAGACGCCTACTCGGGCGTCCTAACCGTAATATTCGACAGAGAATTCGTCAAATACAATCTCGAAAACGTTGGAATAAAGGCTAAAGGTTTGGTCAATGACGTGTTTCTGTATATTCCCCTCTTTATCCATGAGGGCAACAGCGAACCAATCCTGCTGGATAGCTCGGACATATGGTATAGGGCTGCCTACGACAGATTTTTCGAGAAGGAACTAGAGGATATTTTTATAATTGATAACTATTCCCTATCAAATTCTGGACTTTTGACAAACAAACACATAAAAAATCTGGATTATACGTCCTTTGAAACTCTACTTTCAAAATACGCATCAAACATAGTGCTTGTATCTATAGCCAAATATAACAAAGAGGCTGACAGAGTTGATGTGGTTTTGAAAGAAGTCAGCGCAGAGAGCATTGAAGAAAAATTTTTAAATTACATAAACAAGAGTGGTCTCTCCAGGAAAGAACTAATAGAATATGCGTCCACACAGCTACTCGAGTCCATAGATAGAATGAACAAAAGCAGAAAAGTTCTGGCTAGCAATAATGCTGACGATACCAAAAAAGAGATCAAACAGGTAGATGACCACATAAATGTACTGATACCCGTTCCAAGCCTGAAGGAATTTATTTTCATCAAAAATCTCCTGAAAAATTTTGAATTTATTCTCAGTGTTGAAGTCCTTGAGGTAACCACAAAAATAGTTCTTGTTAAGATCTACTTCAATTGCTACGAAGACGAATTGATGCAATTTTTTAGAGAAAAAAAACTTGATCTATATTACAGAAACAATCAGTATTTTTTGAGGTACAATCCAGTCTAGGAATTGCACAGTCGCTGTATCTTACCGGGCTTCCTGTCCGATGGAATACAACAATAACTAGTAATTCCTCTTTTGGAGATCCATTGACTTGTTTCTAATATGGTTTTAACATACACCTGAAGTTGTGTTAATTAACTAATATTGTTTTAGGAGAGCCTATGCTTAGGAAGTTGATTATTCTAGGAAGTCTTCTGTTAGTAGTGTCTAGCGTAAATGCTGCAACGATAAACGTGGAAGACTATCTCAAAAAACCATCTGCCATCAGTGATGCCGGAGAAGGTACAGAAGAAGATGTAGAAGATACAGATTCGGAGAGTCGTTCAAGGGTTGTGCCAGTCTATCTAACAAAGGAAGAGGCTGCCGAGATGTTCGAAAATTCCGAAAAAGCTACGAAGAGCGGCATCTTTGTAGAACTTGCGGGGGCAAGGTAGCGGCATGAAGATATTTTCTCTGTTTGCTTTGATAGGCATCGTTGTTGGTGGGTTTCGTGTGCCTGTCGCCCCTCCGGCTGGGAAGACGATGGGAGATGTCTTGAAGAATATAGGATCCCCGAGTTATAACGCTAGTAATCTGCTTAAATGCAAGTTTAATAGTGGGGGGACGGTAGTTCTTGATTGTTACCTTAAAGGGTGTGTGGATGATTCAAAGGGAGGCGGTAGTTGGTGTGATATGATTGCACCATATGGTACCAAGAATGCAAATGGTTCAATTGATGAATGGCAAAGTACGGCTAGAGTTCATTTGAATTACACCGATATCGCTGCCGTGTTTTTTGATTCTGTAAAATACTCTAGTATCCAACCAAGAAACAGTACAGGCCTTCCCGTGGCTAACATAGTCTACGGAGGCGGAGGTTTTGGTATCAAGACCGTACAAGAAATTAATGCCAATGGAACTTCGGTATATACCACAGCTGAGTCCATAGGCAACGAAGCTGATAATTTGGTTAGTCCACAAGGCCAGAAATTTGGTAAAGTGTATGGTAGTTTCGGGGTCAATAACAATACCCATGAGGTGCAGAACCCGTTAGATAATGGAGAGTTTAAGGAGAAATCCAGGGAAGTGCTGAGGGATGTAGCAGGAGCAGCTACCTGTAATGCCGACGGCAGAGTCAATATGCCACTTAGACCGGCTCAGATATTTTCCTACATAGTAGCTTCCCTGTTGGAGAATGATAGTGCTTTGCAGAGCATCAGATTTGTACTTCCTGAATTTTTCAAGTTAGAATACGATTTTGATAGGAACAGGAAGGGAACTGTTTTTTTGAATGAGTATCTAAAAAATAATAGAGGTAAGTTGCGGACTGGTTTAATGAGAGAATTAAAGCTCAGCGCAGTAACCAAAGAAGAAATGAATAGTAATCCGGAGCAAAAGGGTTTTGCTCTGATTCCTCTGATAAGATCGGAAGAGCGTCGTGTAGGGAAAG
>JAIRWJ010000065.1 GCA_031269065.1 Rickettsiales bacterium | reverse complement strand
TGAGTTCAACATCAGGGCATTCCCGCGACTTTTACTCATTTTCTGTTTACCGTCCAGCCCCAGGAGACTGGGAACATCCGACAGAAGCGCTTGAGGCTCGCAGAATAGCTCATTGTTGGGGCAGAATCTGTTGTTGAACCTCTTTGCTATGGTTCTCGTCAGCTCCATGTGGGGTAGTTGATCTTTCCCAACGGGAACCACATTCGCATTCACCGACAGTATGTCGCAGGCCTGGTGGACCGGATACACTAGCATTCCAGCGCTGACATTCTGTATGTTTGCGCTCTTCAGCTCCTCCTTGGTAGTTGGATTTCTCTCCAGCTCCGAAATGGACACCAGAGTCAGAAACGGCACCAGCAGCTGATTTAACTCCGGTACCTGACTATGGGGGAAAATAAAATTTCTACCATTTTCGAAGTCGAGCCCCGCAGAAACATTATCTAGGACAAGTTCCCTCGTCAGTCGGGAAATTTGGCTAAAATTCTCATGGTCGGTGAGAACCTGCTGGTCAGCAACCAGTATAAAGAGTTCAACACCTTGGCTCTGGAGAGCCACTCTGTTGGCTAGAGATCCAAAATAGTGCCCCAGATGAAGGGTTCCCGTTGGCCGATCCCCGGTCATCACCCTGTGCCGACCGGGATTCTTTGCTATGTCATTGGTTAGCTGCCGGCTAATTTCCTGAGCTCTTTCGAATGTATCCATAGATAATTTAGAGTCATTTTAGTGCTGGTGATTATAGGTCTTCTGCACCAAAATACAATAGATATTTATTTGTTTATCGCTTTCTCTCTATTCTCTGCCGCTGAACAACCTTCAGAAACAGATGGAAGGAAAACAGTATCGTATGCACAGCCAGAGCTGATGCATATAGGAACCAGCTGTCTATTACCAAAGAGAGAGCCAGTTCCGTGAGAATTGGAGTAACCTTTCCGGTTCGAATCAAAAGAGTCAGAATCATTGATGGAGTCAGTATTACCGTGGGTACCCAGCAGAACAATTTCACATATCTGTTTTTTGTAAAGAATCTGGTGCTTAGCCAAAGGCTAAACAGAAAAAATATAAGGGAAGCAATAATAGAGCCTTCAAACATTTCCGAAGGAAAGTAGAAAAGATTTCCCCAGAGTCCATATAGAAGCCTACTGTTAATACACATATCAAACACGGCCAAGGCATCAAAAAATAGGTTACAGTTAATAGTTCTATTCCTGAAGCCATAGAGATGTTTAACCAATATGAAATCGGTAGCCAGCTTAGCCACAATAAATATGGGTGGAAGCCCATAGACAGATCCTATAACTACATCTAGTAAAAAATCGCTAAACACAACACTCTCCTCTAACATTTTTTGTTAATAAAAGCGCCGACCTGCCGACCGAAGACACAGATCTGCCGAAAGACAGCCTCCAAATTCCTCCGGAATCCTGGAGGCCTAAGCTCGTCCACATATATTTATAGGTAAATGCTATCTTCTTTTCCTCTTTTGGCCCGTAATCACGCCATTACCCCTAACTTTACCTCCAAGCCTCTTATACTCTTTATCCACCTGTTTTTTGTAATGATGACAATTGTGGAAAAAAAGATCGTATTTCTTCTTCAAAAATTTACCATTCACATTGCTCATTGCCTTTCTCATAGTAGAGTCACTTCTTTTCCCATTGTCGTAGTTGTATACCACTGCCGGAGCTGAGCGGCCGATCAGCGCGCGATGTTTCCCCAGTGCACTGTATCTACACTGTCAATCTTGTCCGATTTAAATCCTCCAGGACCCACGGAAGATCCAGAGACTGAGCCTGAACTAGAACTTGACTTCTTAAAAAAGCCAACATTTTCGCCATTACCAAACCTATACTGATAATGCTGGGCTTTCTTAGGTTTGCTATCAGAACCCTCGACGTTTCTCTTTAGCCACTCTGGGGAGCCAAGACCAAATAGTATTAAAATAGTTTCTAAAAACGTATCAATTAACCTAACATTTACATTAATAAGATGACCCTCCCTTCTCACTATCATATTCTAGTCGAACACGACAATTCTTCCGGACAGTATCTCGGGTGAGGTTAGCCAATAGCTATCAGGTTGTATTGTTAAATTTTTTTGTCAATCAGAAGGTGTAAATTTCTATTTGTGCAACTGTCGTTCCTATTCGCCAAATCCGAAGAAACCTTTCAGTTTCGAGATTAGGCCAGCTCCACCCTCTTTCTTTTGTTCTTCAGGTTGTTGTCTTTTGTTAGACTGTCTATCATTGGCTCTGTAGACCGAGCCTCCTGTCCTTGGTTTTCCGTTGGTGCTAGTCCGGACATTTCCCTTTCTATTTGTCGGGTTTTTGTCCATAGGGTTTTTGGTGGGTCCTGGTTTTGCTTCGCTGATCTTACTGTAATAGCAGTCATCGGAAAAATGTGTTTCCAGGCCATTGCCGGCCGCATTATAGAAAGCCTCGTCCTCAAATGTCCTATTTACCTTACCGACATGCTGGCTGGGATGGAGGGTTCCCCTTTCCTGGTCTGTAAGAGAATTCCTCTTCTTCAGCTCAAATTTGCTATCCATACTGTCGTTGGCTGTGATAACTATAGTTATACCATAGTTCTTTTCTAGTTCTATTATTTCATTTTTCTTATAATTCAGCATAAAACTTGCAACGGAACTTCCAACGACAACCTCAACAACCTTAACAAACCTTTCTCCCGATGCAACCTTTATGGATCGCAGAATGTTGTTGGCAATTATATATTTGGAACGGATTGTGCCATGTCCATCACACCTAGAGCACTTCTCACTGATACTTTCGTAGAGGCCTGCCTGGACGCGCTGTCTTGATATCTCTAGCAATCCGAATATGGATATGCGGTCAATCTGTGTCTTTGCTCTGTCCAGAGCAGTCTCCTCTCTTAGAACTCTCTCCACTGTTCTACGGTTTTTACTTTCGTACATGTCTATAAAGTCAACCACCAGAAGGCCTCCTATGTTCCTAAGCCTTAGCTGTCGTGCAATCTCCTTCGCTGCCTCTATGTTAGTAGCCAGAGCCATATCTTCCACAGATCTTTCTCTTGTGGACTTGCCCGAGTTTACATCAATAGCCACCAGAGCCTCGGTCTGGTCTACGACTATCGAGCCTCCGGAGGGGAGTTCGACCCTATTGTTATAGAGTTTCTCTATCTGCTCCTCTACTCGAAATCTGTGGAACAGAGGAATCCGATCTGTGTAATTTTGTACAGTAATCTTTTCCTCCGGCATTATGGTCTTAACCATGGATTTTATGTTTTTATAGGCGTTAACACCTTCCACTATTATATCTCCGATCCTATCATTGTAGAGGTCTCTTATAGTCCTTTTAAGGATATCATCCTCCGAATGTATGAACACGGGGGCTTCTGAGCTGAGAGAAACTTGCTTTATGGCATCCCACAGTCTAATCAGGTAGATATAGTCCCGAGATATCTCTTCTGGCTTCCTCCCTATTCCGGCCGTGCGGATGATTATCGATCTGCTGTTATCTGGATTTAGGGTATTGAGTATGTTCTTTAGAATCTTTCTATCCCTGATATTTATAATTTTCTTTGAAATACCTCCTTTTCCTTCGGTGTTTGCCATCAGTACAGAGTATCTACCAGCAAGAGATATGTAGGTGGTCAGAGCAACACCCTTGCTACCCCGCTCCTCCTTGAGGACCTGTACCAGGAGAGTTTGGCCCTCTTTTAGCATATTCTCTATCTTATATTTTCTGAAATCACCATTTCTTCGGTGTTCTGTCTCATCATCGCTTATCTCTTCACCTCTCTGACCACCTCCTCCTACATATTGGTCTTCCAGTTCTGGTTCCAGTTCGTCAACATCATCACCAAGAATTTCGGGACTCGTATCCATGGCTGATATGACCGGATCACCGTTTTCGCCCAATTTTATCAAATTTTCATCGGCAAAATCCTCTTCAACAACTTCCTCGTCATCTCCATCCGTTGCGTTGGAGTCAAACTCATCGCTCCTGATTGAGAAAAATTTGACAGCGCCGAGATCATTTTTTCTATTCTCTGGTATGTTGTAGTAGTCCGGATGTATATCGGACATGGGCAAAAACCCATGTCGGTCGCTTCCATAGTTTATAAAGGCCGCCTGGAGGGACGGTTCTAGCCTTATTACCTTTGCCAGGTAGACATTTCCCTTTAATTGCTTGATCGAGGATGTCTCCATATCAACGTTTTCCAGTATATTTCCTTCATTCAGCACCGCCACTCTCGTTTCCTCTGGGAAAGCAGCATCCACCAATAACTTGTTACTCATTCTAAAATCCTTAAACTTTAACGCACGACCTCCTTCGGGAAACCACAAAATAAACAAATAGACGTGCTAAAACGGTCCCCTTGAAATGTAGTTATAAAACCTATAAATTCGGTAAAGTAAGCTACTTTACTCAATTTAAAAAACAATAAATTGTTCTCCAGGGACGAACTTATACTGTTTCAAAAAAACTGGCTGG
>JAIRWJ010000021.1 GCA_031269065.1 Rickettsiales bacterium | reverse complement strand
GGCTACTCTGCTTATCCCATCCGGAAGTCCACTGGGATCAAATCTGCTTATCATTCCTATGCCACTTTTCCCTCCAATTAGATTCTGCCAGGTACTCCGGCAGCCGACGCCCAGCGGGGTCACCATACCAATTCCTGTGACAACAACCCTCCTGTCTCTATAACTACTGCGCATAGGCTACCACACAGCTGTCAGCAATTCTAGTGGGATTTGCTATTCTGCTCAATGAAGTCAACGGCCTTTTTGATAGTTGTTATTTTTTCAGCAACGTCATCCGGAATTTCAACTCCAAACTCCTCCTCGAAGGCCATAACTAACTCCACCTGGTCAAGGCTATCGGCACCTAGGTCCTCGACAAAACTACTATTTTCACCTATGGTAGATTCGTCGGCCCCTAGATTCTTAGCAACAATCCCCTTTACCCTGTCAAAAACACTACTCATAATTCCTCAATAATCTTTAAAAAGGTTACGCCATGCTACAACCTCGAATATAAAAATCAAATCGGAGGCCAAAGAAAAAGGTTTGTCCCAGAATCGTTGACTTAAATAGGCGTAGCAGATATAAACACTGTGGTAGGGGGGTCTCTTGTCATGAATGACACTGCTAGAAGAACTGCACCAAAGATATAAGCACGGGGGTCTACGGTAAAACTTTTATGTGGCTAACAGAAGAATAAAGATGTTTTCATAGAAAATTTTTCCTCAACGCTATAGGTAGTTGGCTATTGAACGACAATAACATGTTAGAACAGAAAAAAGAATAGAGAAACAGACATTAGGAAGTATGGAGATCAAAGAAACGGCCTAGAGCAACAACCTGTGGGGAATCCTTTTTGGGAGTGTGTGCTGGTCAGTATGCTTTTGTCTGACTATTTTCTATACCCTATTCTGGAGAATTGGGTATTTGTGTGAGCATAATAATAGTCATTTTCTGAAAACAATTGTATTATTATTTTAAAGAAATTAATCTATGGGTATGCCCTATTAAAATAGGAGAAAAAATGGAAGAAAGCGAAGAATTTGAGAAACTTGAGAGAGAACTTGGCATAGAAGATTATGATTCATTTTATGATGATCTGGAGAAAGTCAGAGAGGATATTAGGCAATTCCCAAAAGAATCAGAAGAATTCATGAAAGAAATGCTATCCATTATAGAGGAAAAAACAAATGACCCAACAGAGGACGAGGTAAGCAAAGAATTGGCAGAAATGGGAGAAATGGGAGAAGAAAAGTTGGAAGAGGAAGATCGAGTAATAGCGGAAATTGAACAGGAAATTAAACAGGAGAAGGAACGTAGAATAAATATGACTGAAGAAGATTGGCAGAAAGAGAAGTTGAGTATGGATCTAGAGGTAAAAAATGGCACTTTATCAGAAGATGATAAGGAAGTTTGGGAAAATGACAAGAAAGAGGTAGATGAGGAAAGGAAAAAACTGCAAAAAAATGGGCCAATTATAGATGAAGAATTGGCGAAATTCTTGGAAGATCTGGATAAACCTGTTGTAGAGCCTCCTAAAAAAAATCCATTTAGTCAGGTAAAAGGTGGTGCAACGACAGATCCAACTGAAATAGAAAAAAATTCAGGATATCTGGCAACTTTCAAGGCTAGACAACAAGCTGAAAATAAGGCAAAAGGTGGCGCAGTGACGGGTCCAACTAAAATAGGGGAAAAAGCAACTTTCAAGGATAGAGAACGAGAAAGAACTAATCGAAAACTAAAGGAAGGCAGTGGTAAGGGATTCTTTTAGTTTTGCAAGTCCGTCTCTCTTGGCACAAAAGGCGGTGAGACAATACACCTAACAGTCTATGAAATTAGATGACAAGCCGAACAAACCAGAAATGGAAAAGAATAGAAAAACATTGGGAAGAGATAGGCTGGTTGGTTTCTTTTTGCCGCCAGTTCTACTGGAAATAACTTTTCTAGGAATTATTTTTCCTGGCTCGCTGAGGTACGCTGGGCCGGCGAGATGTTGCATAATATAAAGAAATAATCATATAATTTCAGATTAATATTTCATTGCTGTTTACTTTTAAAGCTTTTGCAATATAGTTTAATTATAAATAATTACTTATTGGAATATGAAAGTAAATTTCAGAGAAAACACCCCAGAGAGTGGGGCGTTGGTCTCGCTCTATACTAAAAAATTTCTAAAAAATAATAGAGAACTGTTTTCTAAATATACCTTCGAAGCCGGACAAGATGAGAGAATTATCCTATACACCGGCAGCAAAATTTCGGTCCTCACGGGTCTCGGAGATGCCAATAGCGACGTAGAACTTGAACGATCTGGCTGGAAACTGCTTCGCTATCTGAGAGATAGTGGGCTCGGAGATGTTGCACTGGAACTCAACAACGGCGAAGAAGAGGATAGTGATGACAAACTCTTCAGTCTGCTAATGGGTATGGAGCTGTCCGACTATAAATTCGATAAATATCTTTCAGAAGAAAAAAGAGGAAAGGCAACTAGCCGGTCTGAAAATTTGACTCTGGTGGTGAGGAATAGAGAATGGGCTGAGGCGAAATATAGAGAATTTTCCGTTCTCAGAGAAAATGTATTTTTCTGTAGAGATCTGGTTAATGAACCACCCAATGTCATCAACCCCGAGTCTTACAGTGGTCTTTGCATGGATTTGGAGAAATATGGGCTGAAGGTGGAGATGTTCGGCGAGAGACAAATTGAGGAGATTGGAATGAACTTGCTGCTGTCTGTTGGCAAGGGAAGCTCTGTGAAATCCAAAGTGGTGTTGCTCAAATGGCAGGGACTGGAGGAATTCAAAAATCCTATAGCTCTTGTGGGCAAGGGCGTGACCTTCGACAGCGGAGGTATTTCCCTGAAGCCGGGTAATGCTATGTATGATATGAAATGCGATATGTCCGGTTCAGCGGCTGTTGTTTCTAGTATGAAACTATTAGCCCAGAGAAAGGCCCGGCTAAACGCCATTGGAATTATAGGACTTGTGGAAAATATGCCAGCAGGCAATGCCACAAAGCCCGGAGACATAATAAGAAGCCTATCTGGCCAGACGGTGGAAGTACTTAATACGGACGCCGAAGGTAGAATGGTACTGGCCGATCTACTATACTATGTTACGAAGAACTGTAGGCCAAATGCCATATTAGACCTAGCTACTCTGACCGGCGCCATGCTGGCGGCTACTGGACCCTATAGAGCCGGTCTGTTTTCGAACAACGAAGGCTTTGCCGAAGAAATATTCAAAGCAGCAGAAGCAACCGGGGAATATTGCTGGAAAATGCCTC
Source organism: Rickettsiales bacterium (assembly GCA_031269065.1). Lineage (GTDB taxonomy): Bacteria > Pseudomonadota > Alphaproteobacteria > Rickettsiales > UBA1997 > CALXRO01. The sequence goes on along the minus strand of JAIRWJ010000021.1, from coordinate 4,991 downwards.
TAGACAAAATTGGAGGAGACTATGACAAAATGATGGATTCGGATGTCGCTGACATGAAAAACATCTCCACCGCAAAGCACTCGGGAGCTATAACGGCGGCTCAATTTCTGCAGAGATTTATAGACAAACACCCAAAGTGGGCACATTTGGATATAGCTGGTCCAGCTTTTGTGGATGACAAGAAGTGCTTTTTTGTGAATAGCGGAGCTACGGGCTATGGAGTTAGACTCATTGATAATTTGCTGAGAAGTAATTATGAGAACTAGCAGGGGAAAGTTTTACCAGAACACTAACTAAACACTTGCACTATGTCTTTTTTCAACTACAGATTCCTGAATGTGGTGGAGCGTAAATTCGGAAAAGTATTAAGGAAACACTACACTAGGAGGCAGACAAAGTATAACCTTAGGCTGGTGAGAGCCATATATATAAATTTGGCCAGCAGATACGGCCTGACGGCCAGAGAACTGTACAAATGTCTGCCTCTGAACCTGCAAATAGATCCGGATATAGATGGTTATGCCTACGGTGTCTGTAAAGTAAGGGATTACTATTTCAGGAAATCCAAGCTTTTTAAGAACAAGATGATAAACTGCAGCAAGAGCACCATATGCCTGCAAAAGACAGATGTGACCAGTACAACATTTATCCATGAATTTGGACACTACCTTAGATATCTTATCGGCATAATGGTTGCCCTTTTCAATAATAGTCAGGCTCTGAAGGATTTCAATATAGTCTGCTCCATAGTCGGAAGTTCTCTGAGGGTGAACGCCTACACTGACCGGAGACTCTTCATAAACGGCTTCACCACAGACCAGGAGGAGCTGTTTGCCCGTAGCTGGGAACAATACATGAAGGATGGAGTTGCACCGAGCAAACAGTACATAAAACTGTTTAAAAATTTTCGCATGGATATTTTTATGGATGGTTACAACAGAAATGAGAGAAAAAAGTTTGAAAACTATGAGGATCTCAGTGATTCCTTTATAACACCAGAAAAAAGAAAATTTTTTGGAGAACTAATCGTAGGAAAAAGATTGAAAGTCAATATATGGCAGGAAATACTACTTATGATTGTCTACACGGCCGCCATTATCAGCTTTCTGGCCATTTTTGATTTTTACCTGAAGGATTCCATTACGGATGTTCTGAGAATGTTCAGACATGGCTAGTGGAATTTTACATTTCTATTCGCCGACCCCCTTCATCTGAGACTATTAATTTTCCATATACTACCATGCTAGAGTAAGCCCCTGATAGAAATATTTCAGTATGAGTAGGCTGGTTGATATCTTCTCTATTCTCTCCATGTTTTTCAGGCCTGTGTCCTTCAGCTAGAATAAAGTTTCAAAACTCCTAGTCTTTTATACATAGTCTCCATAGGATATTTCACTCTTCTATTACTTTCCCATCTCTAGATATTTTTTAAAATCTCTACGCTGATATCCCCGTTTACATCCGTCCATCATACCACCTCTGTTTATTCTGGAGTTCTCATTTTGTACCCTCAACACACATGGAATTGGCACCTTTGGACCAATCTGGATTAACGCCAGGAGTTAGATTTTAAAGTATACTGGAGCTAGCAACTCCCCCATTTGTGTGGTTACACACTTGACAGCTATTTAGGTATATCTGTATAATTCAACCAATGATAAATAAGACGTTTTTTCATGGAGCTAGCAACAGCGGTGGTTTTATGCACATCTATAGTGTGCGTCACGGTCTTTCTAACCCTGGTAACTCTCAAGGGAATGGATTTTGGTTTAATGGATCGATGGCATCCGGAGTGTGATTCCCACAATAGAGAAGGTAGCAAAAATAACAACCCACCTAGATAGGTGCAGAGCTTTCTAGAGGACCAGATAGTAATAGGGAGCAGCGGGCCGCCCCCCTGTTTTCTCTTCCGAAGTTTTTATGGGAGAGAGGGATGGATAATTTAGACTTGTTTTTATCGCCTTTACTTTTAGCAACCATTGCACTATAATGATTAGTGTAATCGGGAGCGGAAGATTGGTTCTATGGCAAAAATAGCTGAAAAAAAGAAAGAGGATAACATGGTTTTGACAAAGGTGGAGGCGGTGCCTGCGATAAATCCAGAGAAGAAGAAGGCACTGGATGTGGCTCTGATGCAGATTGATAAGCAATTTGGTAAAGGATCCGCGATGAAGTTTGGCCAAAGGCCGGTGGAGGGTGTTCAGGTTATATCCTCCGGGTCGCTGGCCCTCGACACGGCCCTGGGTGTGGGAGGTTATCCCCGAGGTAGAGTTACCGAAATATATGGTCCGGAAAGTTCTGGAAAGACCACGCTGGCGCTGCATGCCATAGCGGAAGCCCAGAAAATCGGGCTAATATGCACCTTCATCGATGCGGAACATGCCTTTGACCCGTCCTATGCCAGATCTCTTGGAGTTAATCTGGAGGAATTGGTCATATCGCAACCATCTTATGGAGAAGAGGGCTTGGAAATAGCCGATACTCTTGTCAGGTCCGGAGCTATGGACTTGATAGTTATCGACTCGGTAGCGGCCCTGGTCCCAAGGACGGAGCTAGATGGTAATATGGAAGACAACCAGATGGGTCTCCAGGCTAGACTGATGAGTAAGGCTCTGAGAAAGCTGACGGGTTCTATATCTAAGACCAATAGTACTGTGATATTTATAAATCAGATAAGGATGAAAATAGGAGTCATGTTTGGTTCCCCGGAAACTACAACTGGGGGGAATGCCCTGAAGTTCTACGCTTCCGTAAGATTAGATATAAGAAGAACCGGAGCGATAAAGAATAAGGAGCAGGCGGTTGGAAATACAACGGTTGTTAAGGTTGTCAAGAATAAGGTTGCCCCTCCCTTCAGAGTGGCGGGCTTCGAGATATACTACGGCGAGGGTATTTCAAAGCTGGGGGAGATAGTGGATCTGGGAGTTGAGTATGGTATAGTGGAAAAATCAGGCTCCTGGTACTCCTACAATGGAGAAAGACTTGGCCAGGGTAAAGATAACATTAAAGACCAGCTAAGGGCGAATCCAAAGGTTGCTGCAGAAATAGAAAGTAAAATCAGAGAGAAGTTGGGAACCGCTCCAGATAGACTGGTGGTTGGGAAAATAGAGGTGGCCGAAGACCAGGGAATTCCTGGCTAGGAGCGGAGCGAGAAGGAGGCATTTCCTTTGTGCTTCGGGCCAGGGTTTCGAGGCGGTGTGGTCCAACTAACCTTCCACACTTAAACCAGAGAATAATGGCATGAAGGTTATTTCAAAAATAATAATATTGGTCGCATCGGTGGCAATTTTTCTATTGGTCTGGGCAATGCTCGTCGAACCAAATTTGCTCGGAGTGAAAAATTTCACTATAAAAGATAGAGAGCTTGCAGGATTGAAAATCGTTTTTGTCGGAGATTTTCATATCAGATCCTATCAGAAAAAGTAGCTGCGAAGAATTGTCACCGAAATTAACAGACAGAAGCCCGATTTGATTTTATCAGCAGGCGACTTTGTAAATGGGCACTCAGATAAAACGTCTCTGCCAATAGAGGAAATTGCTATGGAACTTGCGAAGGCACAGGCCAAATATGAATTTTATACAGTCTTGGGTAACCATGATAGCTGGTATGGAAAGGAGCAAGTAACAAAAGCTCCCGAAAGTAATACTATAAAAATTCTATCCAATTCAAATGCAAAAATAAGGGTTGGGCAAAAGGCGTTCTATATTGCTGGTGTTGAAGATTTAACCACCGGAGAACCGATTGTGCGAAAGGTACTTGATGGAGTGGAGCAGCCAGGAATATTACTCACGCACAATCCAGATATTTTTCTAGAAATTCCTGACAGTGTGAATCTGATCCTTGCCGGCCACACCCATGGCGGGCAGGTTGTTTTACCACTGGTCAGAGCTTTGATTGTACCTTCGAAAAAGAAATATGCACAGGGAATGATTGAAGAAAACGGCAGGAAGATGTTTGTCACAAGAGGCATTGGTACAAGTATTTTTCCCATCCGCTTCAACTGCAAGCCCGAGATTGTTGTGATCGAGTTTGAATAGCTGTGCATCGCGCCAAGTTCTCTGGACTACTAGCCTCTGGACATCGCTGCTGGCTAGGATGGGAGTCTAGTGGCCAAAAGTTTTATCCTAGATAAAAATTCAACTTGCTAGAGGCGAATGCGCTAGGAAAATTGTTCCGAAAGATTTATCTATTCAGAGCTGTTTCTTCACACATTTCATTGCCAATAGCCGCTCTGCGCTTTCCCCCAACCGGGTACCAGCCCAACTTTTCGAGCATCTTCTTCAATTCAGAAATCTTCAGCCCCTGACCAGCACCAAGACTACCATCTTTGACTATATACCAACTTTTTTCGGATTCATCTTCTAAATTTTTGTACTCCTCATAATGTTCATAGTTCTCCAATACCGTTTTTCGACTGTTCGGCACAACTATAGGCAATTTTTGACCAGAAACATCCGGAGAATTATGATCATTATTCTGTTTTTGGTTGGTTCGACTAGCTATTTCCTCAGCCAGTTTCAGTAGCATCGGTCCGTTCATGCCATGGGGTGACCATTTTGTTCTTTCATCGGGAATGATACTTTCTCCAGGATAGCGGTAATCTCTGGACCAGAATCCTCTGAGGGGTATTTTATCCACACATTCGTCCACATTTTCAGCCATAGCTCTGCAAACCTGAATTTTTTGGTTTTTCATTGCTAACTCCATCATAACTCTACTTTCATGGATGGGCATAGACTAAGTTCTTGGCCTTTCAGCACACTGACATAGCCATCTCTATCGAAGTTTACAAAATTAACATAGTCTCGGCTATCTAACGGTTTGTCACCATTAACAACAGCTTTAGGGAATCCTCTTGGTTCATCAATGTCTTCTGAAACTTTTTCTGCTATCTCCAGAATCGCTCTCCCGTTTTCAAAGGCTTCCTTCAGGTCAACAAACTTCCTAAATCTGCTCGAATATATTATGGCCTCACTAGACCAAAAGACAC
>JAIRWJ010000104.1 GCA_031269065.1 Rickettsiales bacterium | reverse complement strand
AAAGACAAAGACACCAATAGAGCATCCATTATTGTTCCAACTGCTGCCACCGGATTTGGCCTGAAGGGAGTTCTGACTGCCGTGGGAGTTGGCCTAGCCAGTCTCTTCACCCGACTCTTCACCCGTGATAGGACAAAGGAGGAGACTCCTAGACAGAAAAGTCAAAAACAGAAAGACAGAGAAGAAAAAGAGAAAGGTAGGGATGGAGAGAAGGGTAAAGAAAAAGACAAAGATAAAAAGGACAAAGGCAACGGGCCAGATGGTGGAGATGGAGGTGGAGACGGGAACGGAGGTCCAGGTCCAGGTGAAGCTGTTGTGGCCGGTGCAGCAGCGAAGGTAGCGGGTGGCAGTGATGATGAGCAGGAGATGACTGGACCCGGAGGAGGGAGTACATGTGGAACAACTGAGAGTAGCTCGGGAGATAGCGGTGTGGGTGAGAAGGCAGGAGAAAAGTTAACCAAAGAAGTAAGCCCTTTTAGGGAAAATGAAAATAAGCTTAACCACGCCTTTGACAACAAGCTACATGATCACAACCTCGATGAACTTGTGAAATCCTACGACGGGAATAAGGAAAAATTAGTTGATAGTATTGCAAAAAAGTTCGCAGAAGCTGCAAAAAATGTTGACAATAAAGTACTAAATAATGTTGGAGTAAAGGTAACTATAGGTAATTTTGAAATTACGGTCAAGGGCTCAGTGGTCAACGGTTTTGCTAGAATTGGTACGTTTTTCATAGAAAAAAAAGGTACGAAATAGGATATGGCTGTGAACATTCGGGAGTTTGAAAAGGTAGTAATGGACAATATGCTTATGGGAGAAAGTGAGACTTTTAGAGCTCTCAGGGTCCAATATGAGGCCGCTATGGTAAGCTACGATAGGTTTGCTGATAATAAAATTATTATCGGTTTTTCAATCCGTGATAATCTGCAGCCCATAAAAAAAGATATAACTCAAATAATTAATTGGGATTACACTGGAAAAAATGAAGATTCTGTTGAAGATGATAGCAGAGTTCAACCATTTTTGATATTATACGAAGGACTTCTCAAAGAGCTAGAAATATACTATCATGACACCAACGTACTAGGCATAGACTCCAACTATTCTGAGCTCTATAGGAAATACACAAAAAATATGAAAAATAGGGGAAGAATGTTGATGAGAAATAGTAGGCCGGGCAGTAGCGATTCAGAGGAGGAGTTATTGGATAGGGATATATATACGACATATCCAGAAGAGTATATTTTGAATGACAAGGGTGAAATAACTCATCAGATGTTCAAAGAAGGTGAAAAATTAGAACATTAATCAACTTAGAAAACTGAAAATGGTAGACTTCATCAGCTTGCGTGAAGAGAGTTTTTGTAATAATATCTCTTTCTCCGAAATGTTATTTTCTTTGAAAATAGGCCTATTAGAAATGGAAGCTGCTAGTAATTATTTGATAAAACATAAGTATGGGTGTGATGATTTAGAAAGATTTTTATATAAAATGTCCCTCTTTGAAGGTGAAGACTGGGAATTTATTAAAAAAAGCATAATTTTATCAGAATAAGATAGGAGCAAAAATGGACGATAGATATAGACAAATTATTTTTATAGATGGTCCCGAAGCCATTGGAGATAGTATAAAAAATAACGCCAGGGTATTTTTTGCTGAGATTGATGGAAAGAGTTCTCACAAAGTACAGCCATGGTTTGAATTTCTTATAAAATTAAAACTTAGAAACGGTGATAACTGGGTCGAATTTCTTGAGAATAGCAAAGATGGCTTTGTTTTTCCAGACAGTAAGAACTTTAAATATGATTTCATTTATATGTACATTAATGATATACCTGAACTCCTATCGGAATACGAATATCATTATTATCATTGTAAAATAGAGTTCTTTGGCATTCTAAACGATATAACAAATGAAAGAGTGTTTTTTCTAATAGATAGGTCTCAGAAGATCTATGTGATGGAGCATATAGATAAATATCTAGTATACATCAAGCGTATCAAAAATAAAAAAATGTTAAAGGAAAATACAACTGCAGACATAGATGGACAGATGCTATTTGTGGAAAGTTTAGAGAATATTCAACTAGAAAAAGATGACTTCTTCAGCACCATAGATGGAGAGCACTGTGACAGCAAAATGCATTTTTACAGTGAAGTTATGCTGCAGCTAGGATTTCCCTACTGGTTTGGTAGAAATATGGCGGCCTTTAATGATCTGCTAGATAGTCCAGAGTCCACCTGGTCCTGGGCTCTGAAGCGACCCCGCTATTTGGGTCCATTCTTTCTGCGGATTGAAAACACTAAAAAAATCTTGCCTAGGGATGATGTGGAGAGAATTGTGTTTTTTAAAACTTTGGAGGAAGCATACTATAGAGTCTTTGTTATTTTTGATAAATCGGATAAAGAATTCGTTATGAATGAAATAGAAAATTATAAGAAATTATGATTACATTTAGATTTGTCGCAAATCTGGAAACCAAACAGTGAAAACAAAATTCCAAAGATTCACTAATCTGTTTCTCTGCTGTTCTCTGCTGCTTCAGAGTGTCTACCTGCCTTTGGCCTGGAGTTTCCCTAGATCGCTGGGAACAGGTGTTTCCAGCTCCGACAGTGAACAGGATGTGCAATGGCAACAGAGTCAGGAATCTGGCATATCTGGCGAAGGAACTCTGAAGGCCGGTGGAAAACTGCACATGAAAGGCAATGTGGTTGTAGATATAGCTGAACTGGAGGCTAATCTGCTAACCTTCGAAGAGGTTATAGATAAATTCCACAACATAACAACAGGTTCTTCCTTTGGCATTGGTGCCTCCTGGTCGAATAAAGCTGAATCTTCGAAAGGATCTCTAGCTCCGTCAGGAAA
>JAIRWJ010000072.1 GCA_031269065.1 Rickettsiales bacterium | reverse complement strand
ACTTTTTCACTGCTTTCGTCTGAATGCCAGAGTACGTTGGCTCCATCGGTCCCAGGAGAGCTGGCTATTTTTTCGGCTAGTTCTAGATGATCTAGTACCAACTCTTCTAGTGGAAAGTTTTTTTTGCTGAAAATGCTGAAGTAGTCCTCTATTCGGTCCAGAAATTCCGTTAACTCCTCTCTAGTCTGTTCGTCTTCCAGGTAACTGGTATTGACCCGGTAGGACTCCATGCCGCTTCTGTTGATTCTGTCCTCCAGAATATACTTTTCGAATAGGTGGACATTTCTTAGAAATTTTTCCTTCGGGTAGCCAAAGTAGGTAAAATTATTCTTCAGCAGACAGAGTAGTTTACTGGGTCTGTAGTTCTCATTGTAGATCTCTAGCAGAAGCATTAAATATCTGACGACCGGATGGAATAAAAATTTTTTCCCGTAGGTGTTATTGAATGGTATGTTCCAGTGCTCTAGCAGCAGTTCAAGCCTCTGGGACAGTTCCTGACCGGCAACCAGAGCTATATTTCCCAGACCATTACAAGCTATGTGGTCTAGAAGGTAGACCATCAGCACATTTAGCTCATCGTCCAGGTCTCGGCATTCTATGTACTGGATATGTTCTAGCTTGCCGATAGCACTATTTTTTTGCCACCGGTGAGTTAGGTCCGATGGCAGCAGAGCTGTGTGTAGGGTATGCAGAGCCCTGTCTGGAATCGTTCTACAGTCCGGATATGCTAGATTTACCACCTGTTCTCTTCTGAGTCCGAGTTTTTCTAGAGTTTTTTTAATGAAGAAGTGACTATTTAGCTCGTCAACGGCGGCGAATTCCTTATCGGTCAGTCCATTATCCAAACCTTTGAACAGAATATAGGTGTTGTCGTGCCAGGACATTGCCTCCATAAGATCTAGCGTACTTCCCAGAGGATCGAAGTTGCCTACCATTAGCACGGGATTTTTAGGTTTAGCCTTTCTGAGAAGCTTCTCATAGAATCTTATGTTGGCGACTCTGCGGCTCTGGGCCGAGGTTAGACCGTTGTCATTCAGCAGTCCATGCCATTTGGCGCCGAAATTTCTTAGAAAATCGAGAATCCGCTGCCAATGGATTGCTAAATCCTCATCCACAAGGTTTTCTAACCTGTCAAAACCTATTTCGTAGCTTTCCACATCTGCCAGAAATGCATCAAGCCCTTTAGACAGGCCTATAGCCTGCTCAACGCTGGAGTGGTTGTCGCTGAATAGAATTTCTCTGAGTAGCAGTAATCTATAGCCGGTGGAAGATCTTGTTTTTATAGATTTCAGATACTCCTGCAGTAGATCTGGATCCGCTCCGCTTAGAACAATGGCCTCTTCGTCTATATCACCTATAGCCTTCAGAGTTGGGGTAAATCTAGCTCCGCCTCTGCTAGCCTTTAAAAAGACGGACCTCAGCGCGTTTACTGATCTTCTGTTTGGCAGGAGCAGAAGCATATCACAGATTTCCAGACCATTCCCAAAGTTATTGTCCAGGAACTTGCTGACACTACCAAGAAAATCATAATTCGCCTCTATATTAAAGATACGCACGCTTTCGTCTGATAAAAACCAATCGAATAGACTAACTTGTAGCATATGGTTTTTAATTTGGTACTATGGTGTGGATGTCTCCAGACCACCAGGACCCCCTAGGCCGGACAAATTAGTCCACACGCGAAACTTGACATTGTACCAGGGAATGGTTAGCATCGGGCACCATTTTAGTTTTATGCGGATCGCATGGGCAACTTGTTCTACGAGAAAAAGAGGGGACGGGGACTTCTCCTAGCGCTGGTAATCACAGTTTTTTCGCTGGCCATCTTTATGAGAACTAGACTGAAAAAAGGGAACAGTAAATTTGGTCTTCTGATGGGAGTGGACAAAAATGAAAGAGGCCTAGGTAACCTGCCGCGATGGAATCTAAACGATCTATATCTTGGAACAGGGGATGCTGACCTAGAAAAGGATTTTCTATGGGTAGAGAAGAATTCCTACGAGTTTATTAAAAAATATATCAAAACCCTGAAAAAACTGAGCGGCTACGAGCTTTACAGAGCTATCGGAGAATATGAAAAAATAAGGGAGATGCTAGCGAAAATAGAATCTTTCTCATCTATGAAGTATCTAGAGGATACATCGGTGGAAGGAAATATGGTATTTTTCTCTAGGAATAGAGAGAGAATAGCTAGATTGCTAGCAGAATTGGCATTCTTCGAGAATGAGATAAATGGACTTGGTGATGCTGAAATGGCTAGGAAGCTATCGGACAGCTCCAACCTGAGAGAGCATTATGATATGTTTTTGGAAAATCTGAGACTCCTCAGAGGTCACCAGCTGTCCTATGAACTGGAGCGTTTCTTAGTCGACAGAGAGAGTATCGATGCTAACCTACTAGCATTTGGGAAAATCGGCTACCAGGCAGGATTATTCGAAAATATTATAGCCAAGACCAAATTTAGATTTGAAGGGAAAAACCTCAATCTAAGACAGATAGCTGACATTGCTAGGAATAATGGAGAAGAAAACAGAAGGGTTAAAGCCGCAAAATTATATAGCCGTGGCCTGGAGGAGAATATCGAACTATTCGCTCATATTATGAATATGTCAGTCAAGGAAAAAATAGTGTCCGATGAGTGGAGAAAGTTTGATAAACCAATTTCTCACGCAAATTTACTTGATGGTATTGACGATACTACGGCAGAGAGTCTATATGATACGGTCCAGAGGAACTACGGACCGGTTGTACATAGATATTATACTCTCAAGGCTAAGATGATGGGTAAAAATAAACTTTTGTATACAGATCTGAATGCCCCGGCAAAGCTGTCTGGCCGCACTAGAAAATATTCCTGGCAAGAGGCAACCAGCATGGTTCTCTCCGCCCAGGAAAGGTTTTCGCCGGAGGTAGCCGAGATTTGCCGGGAATTTTTCGACAACAGCTGGACAAACGTTAACACAGGATCCGGAAAACCTGGGAAAACATTTTGTTTTCCGACTATTCCCCAGGTGCATCCCTATCTGCTGCTAAATTTTCAGGGCAAAGACAAAGATATCATGATCCTGGCCCATGAGCTAGGATGTGGGCTAGGAGCTCATCTATCCAAAGGTAATGGCTACTTGACCTTTAGAACTCCAGCAATTCTTGTGGAGGCCATATCAATTTTCAGCGAGAATCTGGTTTTTGACTATCTTCGGGAGAATGAAACTAATATAGACAGGAAGATCGCGATGATCTCAAAAAGAATAGAGGATTTGATAGAGAACATTAGCATAGAGGCAACCATCATGGAGTTTGAAAATACCATCTATGAGGAGAGAAAGCAGGGAGAGCTGATACCAGCCAGAATAGACGAAATTTGGATATCTGTTTGGAAAAAGGCTCTTGGAGATGTCTTCAAACTCGACAACGAGTACAGATACCATTGGGCTGGGATATCACAGCTTTTTACCCATCCTTTCCGTAGCTGTTCGCATATTTTTGCTGGCAGCCTGGCTAACATTCTCTACAGCCGCTACAAAAAAAATTCAGAAAATTTCAAGGAGAGTTATATTAAATTACTCAGTTCGGGCAGCAACGTACGGTATTCGGATCTACTGGTGTCACTCGGTGTTGATCTGGGGGATGAAAATTTTTGGCAGGAGGGACTGAACGTTATAGTCGAGCTTATAGATGAGCTGGAAATACTACTAAAAATAAGTAGTCTGCTGTAGTTACGGCGGAGTACACAGCAAATGCCTAAAAACACGGCTAACACCCAAGACAATTCTCGGTACTAATAGCCAAAGGTGCGGAAGATAAATGGTACAATCTCAACAGGCGAGGTTTTGTCTCTTGTGGTTTCTTCTACTAATTGGATGTGAAAAAATCACCACCGTCGGCTCTCTCTGTCTTCTCCGAGCTTCTCTTGAGTTCAAGGTCCGAAGAAGACGCGTTTCTCAACTATTTCTTTAGAGGAGGTGTTTTGCAATAGTAGTTAAGTCCTCTGGGTGCGTAAAGGCCATTTGTCAGGAGTGTCAGCAATCCATTAATTCGGTTTCCACTACAGCAACATTGTCCTTTCCGCAGAAAGCCTCAGCATCAAAGGTTTTGGTCTGCCCCAGACCACCAATTAAGAGTCAGCGTTTGTTATATTTTTATTTTTTCTACGGCCTAGTCTAGTTCTGGATGGTAAAATTTCAAATCCTTTCATATCTGGATACCCCTAGTCGTACCATGTTTAACTAGGTGTCTATTCATAATAGGTTTTTCAATTATCTTCGCTGCTGTGTTTATGTCTATGTTCGGGTTGTTCGAAGTTTCTGGCGCACTCCATTCTGGTTTTTTATTGAACAGGCTAAATATCACGTGGGCAGCTTTTCCAACCTTCAAGCCGGAATTCATCCGCAAAGCATTAGTGGGTCAGAGTAAAGAATAGGTAGCAGCAACCAGAACAACTAGGAGTGGTCCAACATGCTTGTCCATACCATATTGCAAAATAATTAGGAGTCTATAGGATGGACCAGGCCCGGGCTTGGCATTTGTCCGGAAATCCTACGGGATTAGTCCGATGGTAGGTTTTAGTAAATTTCATAAGAGGAAGATTAGTGCCCACGATTAATCAGTTGGTGAGAAAAAATAGGAAGCCCAAGACTGTCAAAAATAAGGTTCCAGCCCTAGAACATTGCCCTCAGACCAGGGGAGTGTGTCTGAAGGTCTATACCACAACACCAAAGAAACCAAACTCGGCGCTGCGAAAGGTGGCGAGAGTTAAGCTGTCGAATGGTAATGAGGTGATAGCCTATATTCCTGGGGAAGGTCATAATCTGCAGGAACATAGTGTTATTATGATCCGGGGCGGAAGGGTGAAGGACCTACCTGGTGTAAGATACCATATAATTAGGGGATCTATGGATACCCAGGGAGTCAAGAATAGGAAACAGGCCCGGTCTAGATATGGAGTTAAGAAACCTAAATGAGAGGGTGTATGTGCGGCTGTAATCAAAGGAGTATGTATCTATGAGACGAAGAGTTGCGGTTAAGCGGGCAGTGATGCCGGACGCCAGGTATGGAAATGTACTGGTGGCTAGGTTTATAAACTACGTTATGCTGGAGGGTAAGAAGGCGGTAGTAGAAGGGGCTGTCTACAGTGCTCTGGCTGAAATTGAGGACAAGCTCAGGAGAGACTGTGTTGAATTATTTACAGAGCTTGTCGAAAAAATCACTCCGAAGATAGAGGTGAGGCCCCGAAGGGTTGGCGGCGCCACATATCAGATTCCGGTGGAGGTCTATGATAGGAGGGGCACTGCGCTGGCTCTGAAGTGGCTGACCTATGCTATACGGAAGCAGTCGGGAAAGACTCTCAGTGAAAAAATTGTAAAGAGTCTCATGGAAGTTCAGAACAATACGGGCTGGGCATTCAAAAAAAAGGAAGAGGTGTTCAGAATGGCTGAAGCAAACAAGGCGTTCGCCTTCTACAGTTGGTAGAGGGTCCTCATATTATCTTCATAATCAACAGAATTAAAAATCATTAGTAGGAAGGAATTATGCCCAGAGAGTATCCAATAGATAAATATAGAAATATTGGCATTATGGCCCATATTGATGCTGGAAAGACAACCACGACAGAAAGAATCCTGTTCTACACAGGAAAAACTCATAAGATCGGCGAAGTCCATGAGGGCGCAGCCACTATGGACTGGATGGTGCAGGAGCAAGAGAGAGGGATCACTATAACCTCAGCCGCCACTACTTGTTTTTGGAAAAAACATAGAATAAACATCATAGATACTCCCGGACACGTTGATTTTACTATCGAGGTAGAGCGGTCTCTAAAGGTTCTGGATGGTACTGTGGCTGTGTTTGATAGTGTGTCGGGGGTTGAACCCCAGTCCGAGACTGTCTGGCGTCAGGCTACAAAGTATAACGTGCCGAAAATATGTTTCTGTAATAAAATGGACAGAATTGGTGCAGACTTCTATAGAACTGTAGACATGATAGGCACCAGACTTGGAGCTAGAGCACTTGTGCTGCAGCTGCCGGTTGGGTCCGGTGAGACCTATGGAGGTGTGATAGATCTGATATCCATGAAATGGTTCTACTGGGAGGATGAGACCGAGGGTGCTCCTTATCAGGAAAAGGATATTCCGGCCAATATGCTCGAGAAGGCGAAGGAATATAGGGAAAAGATGGTAGAGATGGTCGTTGAGCAGGATGACGGGCTCATGGAAAAGTACTTCGCTGGAGAGGAAATTTCTGCTGAGGATATAAAAAGATGTATAAGAAAGGGAACAATTAAGAATGAGTTTGTACCGGTTCTAAATGGAACG
>JAIRWJ010000041.1 GCA_031269065.1 Rickettsiales bacterium | reverse complement strand
TTGTGAATGCTGACGGGGAATACGGGGATTGTAGGGCATGACAGGTACGGATGAGTGCCACTGCTGAAAATCTGGTGGAAAGGGACTATTCCTATGGCAATAGTCTGATAGATAATAGTATGGATATATATATTCTTTCCAAGCTAAGGGAAACAGTTCAAAAAATGGAGGTGGAGATGGACAATTACGATTTCGCCAGTGCCTGCCGAGAGTCTGAGAATTTTTTTGATGTTTTGAATAACTGGTACCTGAGAAGGAATCGGAACAGATTTTGGAAATCAAAAAAAGATGTAGATAAGCAAAATGCCTATAACGTACTCTACTCTGTGCTGTTGACCATGACCCAGGCTATTGCTCCGCTAGCTCCCTTTGTCAGTGAGCATATATGGAGGGGTTTGACCGGTAGTAGCCATTAGACATACCTCCGGACTGGGAAACTATCCAGCCGTGATTTCCCTATAACTTCCGAGATTTTTACTTAAAAACTCGGTTCCACTGGGCTATGGAACTTTGCGTCTTTGAAAGCATGAGCACATTCTTCAGACTCTTTCTACGATTGTTCTAGCACCAGCTACTTGTTCATGTACTCTCGAATACTTTCCTCCCCCGTGTTCCATGGCTCCTAGTAATCACACAGTTTTTGTGATATGTACAGGAATATTATGAATATCTATTGATTTTTCGGAGAAACGTGATACCCTAGTCCGCTATTATCCAATAAAGTTTCATGTATATAAATGAACGAGAAAAATTCCTTTCTTATAAAATATTCTACAGTGTATTTTTTACATGGATTTTTCTTTCTAAAGCATTATCTGAAATTTCTTTTAGACTCCGAGCTGGGGCCTATGGATGTTGGGCTCATACTTTCCACTTTCAGTGCAGTCCCTCTTGTGCTGGAAATACCAACTGCTGCCATTTCGGACTATTTTGGTTCAAGAAACACTATGCTGCTGGGCATGGTATTATATCTGGTTGGCTATGTGGCAATACTATTTAAAAAAAATTTCTTCACATTTTGTCTGTTCTACGGCCTCTATGGCCTCTACGAGGCAATGTTTACGGGAGCCCATGAAACTCTGGTATATAATAATATTAAGTATCTAGGTATAATAGACGATTTTATATTGCATAAAAATAGATCGAAAATCATGCAGTATGCAGCGCTTCTGTCATCAACCATTGTAGCTGGAAGGGGAATGACGGGAAAAATTAGTCCAAATTATCTGATAGTGCTAGACATTGTGATTCTACTTATCTATATCGCCGTTGTCCGATCCATAGAGGAGCATGGTATTGAGAATCTGAAAAAACTCAACACAAATTATTTGAAGTCGACCATCACTGGACTTAGATACATGTTCAGGCACAGTTCTCTGAGAAAAATTGTAATGTTCAGGTTTGTTTGGCTTTCCTTCTATAAAATGTTTCTGCATTATGCTCCCACATTCTACATAGATATATGGAAAAGTGTTGGTTTGGCTAGCTATATGGTCCCACTGGAAATATTTTCGGCCGCTGTGATACAGTGGCTATGCATCAAATATTTTACTAGGAGAAAAAATATATACTTAGATGCGAAATTGTTCCTGCTGAGCAGTTTCTCCTTTATGCTCTCGTCCTTGGTCTATCGAGGGTTATTTTCCTATATCCTGATAATTATTTATTTTTTCTCTGTCCAGATTGGAGAGGTTATTTTTTTCGTACGTATGCAAAGATTTATCCCAGCTAAGTCTCGGGCAGTAATAATTTCCGCCTGCAATTTTTTTGTTGCTATGTTGAGGCTGGTCATAACTCTGGCTATGGGATTTATTGCAGAAAAACTTTCCTACCAATGGGCCTTCGTCTGTGTGGCAGCATTTTTTGCCACTAGCGCGATAGTATTCTATATTTCTATTCTACGTGATCGCCATATAAGTAAAATTGAGAAACAACTGAGATCCGGCACTAGAATGCCGGCCAGCTAGGCCGGATTCTACCATTAGGTTTCAGATATATAATTTAAACAGTTTTTCTGATAGATAACTTGGTTGTCTACCCGTCTCTGAGAATTCCGCCGTACCTGCTAGACACGAGTTCCACTACAGCGCCACTCAGATTGTCTATCTCGTCTTTGTTAAGAGTTTTATCCACAGGCTGTATCTCTACTGTTATTCCAATGGACTTTTTCCCATCTCCATAGCTATAGATGTCGAAGAGGAAAACTTGGGAAATAAGCGTTTTGTTGATGTTGCCCACATCTCTGATGAGATTTCCAACCTCTTTCTGCTCCTCTAGGATGAATGAAAAATCTCTAGTTATCGGCTGTAGGTCGTTCACGACAAAATCGCTAGTTCTGAAACCAACGTTCATTAGGATATCTTTCGGCACTCTGTCTATAAAAAACTCAAAGACCATTGGTCTACTTTTAAGGGAAAATTTCGTGACCAAAGCCGGATGCAGCTCACCAAAGTATCCTAGAATAATCCCATTTTCCCCCACTATGGCACCACTTCTACCCTGATGATAGTATCTTGGTGTCTCCTTCCGAACAACAGACTGGTTGTCCAGCCCAAAAATAGTGAGCACATCGAAAATGTCCTTTTTCACATCAAAAATATCAAATTCTCTGGTTCCGCCATGGCAGTCTCTGGGTTTATAGTTGCCATACCTCACCCCACAGATAACATTATCCTCTCTGTCTATGGCGCACTCATTATACACATGGCCTATCTCAAAGAGGGACAGGTCACTGAGGCCACGGCTGCAGTTTCTCACCAAAACATTCAGTATATTAGGAATCATATTCTGTCTCATATGGGAGAAATCGGAAATAATCGGATTTATCAGATCTAGTTCATCGTTTACCTTTGAAAAGTATCCGGAATCTTCTTTTCTTAGGAATGAGTAGGTCACAAGTTCCATTAATCCGTTGCTAGCAAGCTTTTTCCGTATTCTCTGTAAATTATCCTCAAATTTTCTGTGGAAATGACTGTCTTCCTTCTCGTGGACCTTTTGATCTATAAAATCACCATCCAACAAATTGTGATAGCCGTAGATCCTTATCAAGTCATCTATAATCTCTTCGGCGCAGACTATGTTGTTCCGGAAGAGGGGAATTTCTAGAACCATCACGTCTGCTGATCTGTCTCCGGCCTTTTTAGCTACACCATAGCCTAGAGATTTTAAAATTCTGAGCACATCCTTTTTAGTTATCTTCAGCCCAAGGCGTTTTTCTATTTGACTGTGGTTCAGCCTGACATTCCTCGTCAGAGATTTTCTATAGCCACTCTGTTCACGGTTGACAGCTTCGCCCAGATCTCCCCCACAAATTTTCTTCAAAAGACTGCTGGCATAGTCAAGGGCAAAGTCGACCATCTCATAATCATTCCCTCTTTCAAATCTGAAGGCAGTATCACTGCGAATATTGAGCAGTTTTGCCGTTCTTGCTATATTTATAGGATTGAAGATTGCCGACTCTATGAGTACTCCACTAGTCTCTTTGGTCACAGAGCTGTTTTTTGAGCCAAGAACACCTCCAAGACAGAGAATTTTTTTCTCATCACAGATAACGACAGCACCACTAGGCAGTTTGTGTTCGTTACCAAATAGATCAACAAAACTCTCTCCCTCCATAGAATCTCGAACCGAAAGATTACCCTCGAGACTCGACAGATCATAGAAATGCACGGGCTTTCCGAAGGAAAACATAGTATAATTGCCTATGTCCACTAATGCATTTTTAGGCGTGAGGCCTATGGACTTTAGTCTATTTTCCAGCCACTCTGGCGACCTGCGATTTTTTAGGTTTTTTACCTCACGGAAGAGAAATCTCGGACAATTTTTACTATTCAGTGTTAGGTTATGCTCTCCGGTAAACCCATTGGTCCTGATAATGGGGGTTCTCAGCTTTTTGAGTTTACCTATTCCGACTGCTGCCAGATCCCTGGCTATGCCATAGATACCAAGACAATCTCCACGATTTGGTGTTATGGACATGTCTATAAGTGGATCCGCTAGTCCGTAGATATCTGCGGCGCAGATTCCTAGTTTAGTGTTCCTACCCAACTCGATTATGCCCTCCTGGTTATCGCCAAGACCAAGTTCTTTTTCGGAGCAGAGCATGCCGTTGCTATCTATACCTCTGATTCTGGCTTTTCCTATTTTTATAACCTCTTTGCCCGGTAATACTGAACCTATCGGAGCAAAAATGGTCCTCATCCCAGCCTTTACATTAGGTGCTCCACAGACAACAGTCAAAAGACTACCTGTTTCACCAGTTCTTACAGAGCAGACACGTAGATGGTCCGAATTTGGATGTTTGTCAACTCCCTCTACTAGAACACATCTAAAATCCCTAAGCTCTGTAGCCCTGTTGACAACAGACTCCACCTCCAGACCGATTCTATTAAGTGTACTTACAATCTCATCCAGGGTGGCATTGGTATTCAAATATTCTTTTAGCCATGACAATGTGAATTTCATAGTTATTTTAAAAACAGCCGGATACAGTCTAACTTGTAGCCTTTAAAAATCAAACACAGTGCAGTCAATCTAGGACTTGCTAACGGCCTTTCCTATCAAGGATTGGTTATAGGGAAAGCTTGTTCTGCCCCCTTGCTCTCCTATTTTTTCTCCATTTTACAGACATGGTGAGTTACCAAATTATCATAATCACTGGCTTAGTCTCAGTCCAGATCTATATCTTAATTTTCATCCCCATCTTTAACATTTTCTCTGTCTTCTTCGTCCTCAAAAATTTTTGCGAATTTCTTCACTTTTTTATGTTTTTTGTTCTGGCTTTTTGTATTTTCGAATTGATTCAGTCCATTCCATCCGTTCTGTTTGTTTCTCTTCCGTGTTGATGTCCCGCGTCCGAATCCAAAATTTGTAGTATCAGGCTGCCAAGAGTTATATGAATTATATTGACTCAGAATGCTTGTAAAATCAATAGCTGACGGATTGGAGAAAGAAACTGGCTCTAGTTGTGAACTAATAAGTTGCGAGCTGCTGCTAATATTTGTTCTTGGACTCTGACTATTCTGAACCTGTACACGATCCGAGTCATCATAATCGAGCATCTGGTTGGAGTATTCCGAGTTTGAGTGTTCTGTAAGACTTCGTGGAGTGGGTATATATGAAGGTGATGTGTCCGATGATAGTGTCGATGTCCTATGTTCCTGGTAATCTTCCAGACCAGGCACATTCATATAGTTCGGAGCGGCATGTTTCTGTGCATTTGACAGTGGCATGCCTGAAAGCGGTAGGGAACAGGTCGAGGCCACTGATAATGGTGTGTTGAAATATGGTGACGTGGAATTGTATGGGGTGCTTCTGGTTATAACATCTGCATCACGGTGATCTGGTTCGCTTTCACTGAGAACATACGACATTTCCGATCTTTTCACCAATTTTCTTTGTTCATTCCTATTTCTACTCGATTTCCTTCTTCTATTCCTCCTTCGTCTGCTGTTGCCATTGTATCCATCCACAGCTGGTCCATGATTTTCATCACCAACTCCTGCGGAAACTAGATTTGAGCCCCGAGTTATTATTGATCTGGCGGTTGTCTGTAGTGTATTTGCAGCACTGAACAGCAACGCAGCCAAAGATGGCGTATTGGAGTATAGATTTCTCCTCCAGAGACGATGTGGCCAGAAATGACACAGAGGGCAGCAGATTCTCCAGAGGGGGTATATCTAGAAATTGCCTTCCCCGACCTGTATTCATGGGTGGCGAAACTAAATTGTTTGCATCATTTCCATAAGTTTGTCCTGGTTGAGTTTGGCCATTGTTGGATTCAGATGTCACCGTAAACACATTTATATTATTGACGATGTTGATTCCTCCCCCACTCCCCCTATTTTTTCTGTGCCTCTTACCTCCCCTACCGGCTAGCACAATACTACTCTGTCCACAAACTAGGCATAGTATTAGCACAGTTTTAGGGAAATTCCAGATTTTCTTTTTCATAAAACCTCCATGGTTTTTATATATTTAGTAAAAATGAGTGGAACTACTCTAATAATCCCATCTAAAATTAGTTTTTTGCATATAGCAATAATACTCTTATGGCAAATAATATTTTCTACCACCAGATAGGTAGAACATAAAAATATTTATGCAATATATTTTGGAAATTTTTTAAATATTTCCTACTCAGTCTTCCGTTCTGGGTAAGGTTTTTACTCTTCGGCCACTATGGTTGTTTCTGTCTGTAGTCTAATCCAAGCATGCGCCAAACAAAACTAATTTTCCAGCTGAATAGTTTCTACCTAGGGTTTTTTAAGTTTTTAGAGCTCTTTTGGAGGGAAGGGACGGACTATCATGGTTAGAATTAGTGTCCGTCCAAAACCATCCACTATGAAATAGATTTCCTGACAATATGACGAAAACTGGCAGCTGCTACGATATTCTGGTTCTCGCCTGCTCACAACCTATGCTCGAACATGTCCTGCCTCTGTGCTCTGTGATTCCCAACAACCACACAGCCTCTACTATATTTGTATTTACAGGAGATTCACCAGAGGAAGGGGGTGAATTTGTCTCATATGCTGTGAACCCCTAGATTACAAAAACCACTATTATTGACTATAACAAAAAATAGCCTAGATTTTGCTCTACGTGGTAGCCCCATCAGTCACTCGGCTAGCGATTAGCCGGACATCAGGGTAATAGTAGTAATAAAAATGGCACGGAATAGAGTATGTCTAGAAGTTGTTGTCTAACAAAGGCCGGAGCGCAATCGGGCCACAAAGTTTCGCACTCGGAGATAAAGACAAATAGAAGATTTTTACCAAACCTACAGAGAGTTTCTTTGCGGAGTGACGCGCTTGGGGTAGGGTTGAGTCTGAGAATTGCTACGAAAACACTGAGAACTGTGAACAAATATGGCTCTCTGGATTCGTTTCTGGTCAATTTTGGCTACAATAAACTCAGTCAGTTTGGAAAGGGTCTCAGAAAGAAAGTTATAGGGAGATTAGTGGATAAAAATGAACTTGGGAAGATAAAAATAGTCAAAGAAGGAAAGAAGAAACAAGAATCACAGAAAAACGAAAGCACTGACCTAAACCTTTAGTCCCGTGAAGAAGATTTTGGTGGCTATGTCCGGTGGGGTGGACAGTTCTGTCACCGCCGCCAGATTGTTGGAAACCGGCTATAGACCAATAGGAGTCACTCTGAAGATGGGTAGGGGGTGTGACCAGCCGGCTATAGATGATGCTAAAAAGGTTGCCCAAGCCATTGGCATAGAACATATTGTCCTGGATGTGGCTGGGAATTTCGAAAAAAAAGTTGTTAAGTACTTTGTGGATTCCTATATAAGCGGAGAAACTCCTAATCCCTGTGGTATGTGTAATAGGTACATAAAATTTAGAGAGCTGATAAATCTTATGAAGGAACTTGGTACCGACGCCATAGCTACCGGACATTATGCAAATGTAGCCGAAAACCATGGAATTTATGAACTGCGAAAGGCGGCCGATAGAAATAAAGACCAGTCCTATTTTCTTTCGACTGTCAACTATGAGTTTTTACCCCATGTAATATTTCCTTTAAATTCTTTGACCAAACCCGAAGTCAGAGAATATGCGAAAAAAATTGGGCTACATGTGGCTGACAAGAGAGAAAGCCAAGATGTGTGTTTCATAGAAACTAATTATAGGGAATTTTTATCCCAAAGAGCTGAAACTCAGGGAAAGGATGGTCTGATCAGGCATCTAAATGGCAAAATTCTTGGTGAACACAGAGGTACTTTTAACTACACCATTGGCCAGAGGAGAGGGTTGGGCGTATCTTGCAGAGAACCAATATTTGTGGTTCGTCTGGATGAAAAAACTAACACAGTCTACGTTGGCAGCAGTGACAACCTTTACAGCAACACTCTGGAAATATATGGTATCAAT
This sequence comes from Rickettsiales bacterium, assembly GCA_031269065.1. Lineage (GTDB taxonomy): Bacteria > Pseudomonadota > Alphaproteobacteria > Rickettsiales > UBA1997 > CALXRO01. Next base: position 1,819 of record JAIRWJ010000041.1, on the reverse strand, counting down.
ATACTTGCAGAGGTCGAAGAAAACAGAGAATATAGCATAAAACTAAGGTCCGGCTACCGGGAGCAGAGGGGGTCACTGGAGTTCTTGGCAGAAGACGATAGGGCTCGAATAACTCTAACGCAACCGACCAGAGCTATAACTCGAGGGCAACTATGCTGTCTCTATGATGGCGACAGGGTGGTCTGCAGCGGCTGGATAGCCTGACACTAGAGTCTTTGATATATCATTAATGGGGTCTGGCCCCAGGTCATCCGGACCATTTGGGAATCTAGGAGAGAGAAGTTTTTCATATCTTTGAACACATGTATCAGTGAAAGAACTATAGCACCTTTTTTCAGATTCAGAAACTTCTCCTCCATTTTTGCTCTGATTTCCCCATCACTGTTCGGACAGCAGAATAACAGAACTTCCCCATCGCTTAGATCGAAGTCCAGGATATTGCCATGTCTAAATATGACAGAATCCTCTGCATTTTTATCGATTTTCAATAGATTCCTCTTCGCCACCAGAGACATGTCATAAAGACCATCAAGTAGCTCTATGCCGATATATTTTTCAAAATTACCTATAAGATAGCTTCCTATGACAGCATTTCCTGTACCGGATCCGAGATCGTAGAAGACCTTTCTACCGGCCATAGAACTTTTCGTTGGCTCCAGTATATGGAGCGCATAGAGCAGTTCTAGTGGAATTTCACCGTATATAAGATCTTTTACAAAGTTGTCGTCAATCCTCCGTTGTTTTTCAATAAAGCTAGTACCATAGCCATTCAGACCCTTGAAAATTCCATTGTAGAGCATCTTAATTTCTTCAAATTGTTTCATATATTATATTCCATAATGTCATTGTCCAAACCACCTAATTATTTTCTGTTTTTTCGTCTGATTCTAGTCCGCTAGTTCCTCCGAACTCTTTAACTAGGTATTCATAGGCCGTACCAGTCAACTGTCTACCCCTTGGAGTTTTGTTTATGAAACCATGCTGGATTAGGTAAGGTTCTATGGTATCCTCTATGGAATCCCTCTCCTCCGAAAGACCGGCAGAGATTGTGTCTATACCAACAGGACCACCATGGTAGTTGTCGGCTATAAAATTCAAATATTTCAGATCCGAGCTATCCAGGCCCATTCCATTTATCCGTAACCTATCCAGAGCTGAATCCACAATTTCCTGGTCTATAAAATCCTTCCGCGCCACTATAGCAAAATCCCTAATTCTCTTGAGCAACCTTATGGCTATTCTCGCCGTACCCCTTGACCTTTTAGAGATTTCTCTGGCTCCGTCAGCACTAATTTTTATACCAAGAATCAGAGCATCTCTCTCAATTATTCTAGCCAGTTCCTCCGGTTTGTAGAAGCCAAGTCTCAGAGGAATGCCAAATCTATCCTTAAGAGGATTGGATATCAGCCCTATCCTTGTGGTGGCAGCAACTAGAGTGAACCTTGGCAGATTTATTTTAATACTTCTCGCTCCAGGACCTTCTCCTATTATTATATCAAGTTTGAAATCCTCCATAGCCGAATAAAGAATTTCCTCAACGCTGCTGTGTAGTCTATGAATTTCATCTATGAATAGAACATCATTAGGCCGCAGATTTGTCAAAATCGCTGCCAAATCCCCGGCCTTAGACAGAATCGGTCCGGAAGTACTTTTAAAATTCACACCCATTTCATTTGCCACTATCTGTGCCAGAGTTGTCTTCCCAACTCCTGGAGGACCATAAAAGAGCACGTGATCAAGACTACTAGATCTTATTTTGGCTGAATCCAAGAAGATCCTAAGGTTCCCTCTGGTCTCCTCCTGACCTATAAAATCACTG
>JAIRWJ010000007.1 GCA_031269065.1 Rickettsiales bacterium | reverse complement strand
GGAAGAAATGAGAAGAAAAGAGGAAGAAATTATAAGAAAAAGGGAAGAGGAAGAGAGAAAAAGGGAGGAAGAAGAAAGGAAGAGAAAAGAGGAGGAAATGAGAAGAAAAAAGAGAGAGGAAGAGAGAAGGCGAATTGAAGAAGAAAGAAAAATGAAAGAACAGAATGGTAAAAAACAGCAAAAAGAGAAGGATAAACCAATTGTTGTAAAAATACTTGAGAAAAAAAGGCAGAGAGAAATTATGGAAGCACAAAAAAAGAATGAGGAGACAATAAAGAAGATATTGGAAGATAGAAGACGGATCGAAGAAGAAATAAAAATGGAAAAACAGAAGGAGAAAAAGCGAGTTGAAGAACAAGTGAGAATAAGAGAACAGGAAAAAATACAACGAGAAAGGGAAAATAAAAAAGAAGAAGGGAAGGAGAAAGGAAATAGGAAGGGGAAAAACTATCGGAAGCAATATAATGTTCTCTTAAAAAATAAAAGACGTCTAGAAATATTCGTAGAGAATAGTGAAAATAGTAACATATTTCCCAAAACTCCGGCACAGTCACCTATTATTAATGCGATGAAAAATATAAAAAATGCAGGTCGTGTGCCCAACATCCCCACTGCAGCGGATGGGACAAGGGCTATTCCTATTGGTGCTGGAAGAAAAAATAGACCTATTAGGTGTAGAGAATGATAGTATACTTCCCAAAATTCAGTACAACCGTATATACATTCAATGAAAAATATAAAACATGAGTCCCATATCGGCATATTCACTGCAATGGATAGGACAAGTGTTGTTCTCACTGGTGGTTCTGGAAAGCAATAATTGCAGGTAAACCCTGGAAAGCCCTCAAAATTTTGAAATTACGCAAACAAATACATAGTTGACAGGATGTTATTTATGTGATATAATTACAATTATTCATTAAAAGTAATTGAGGAAAAAATGTCCAGTAATAACGATAAAGAAAACGTCAGAACCATAGCTATTGGTCAGTCTATATATGAAATTTTGGAAGTTATGGCTGAGTGCTATAATGTGGATAAAGAATCTATAGTAGAGATGGCGCTAAAAATGTTTTTTAGCTTTGAAATCAAGATTGATCGGCTCAGAAAAGAGGGTATAGGTAGAGATGAGATATATAGACATTCGACGGATAAAAATTCTTTGGATGAAGAGCGGGGTGAGAATGAAAATGTTGTTACCAATCTGAAGTTTGTGTAGAAGTATAGCCGAAAATGTCAGAGTTTCTGGTTTCTTAGAAGATCCTCTAGCAAAAGCTTTATCTTTCGGCCACGGCCCTCGGGGGTTTTGAGTATTATAAGTTGGTAGAGTAGAACCTTCTTTCGGCTACGAGCCAGCTTTTCAAAGATAGCCTCAGCCCTCGCATCTCTAGCAAGGGCCTCGGCTAAGTCCGGCGGCAAATACAAATCTTCTACCGGATCTAGCGTGAAATAGGAACCATTGGATTTGGCTTTTTTTATGGTTTCAAGACCCCATTCGGTCATAAGATTTTGCTCTATGAGTTCCTCTATCTTATTTTTGTTAAATTTTGACCAGAGGCTCCTCTCACGCCTGGGGGAAAAGTAGTGTCTTATCCTCAGATCATCCATTCTTCTGACCATGCTATCTATCCAGCCAAAGCAGAGAGCCTCATCCCGGGCCTCCGCATATCTTAACCGGACTGGGCCGGTTGTCTCGGATTTTCTATAGAAGACTAGCCAGACGCCTCTGGATTTTCGGCAGTTTTCGAGAAGCCAGGTTCTCCATTCACCTCGGGAACCGAAATCAATTGTCTCCTGGTTCAAAATAGACCACCTTATATTGAAATTCCACTTTTTTGCATGTTCCACATGCTCCGGAAGAGGCCATTTTCACTATTCAGAAGCTCGTCCCGGGAGCCATCCTCAACGATTTTACCATCGTCGAAGACCACAATTCTATCTATATAGCTTAGCGTAGACAGTCTATGGGCTATAACAATCACCGTCTTGTCGATCATATGTTTTCTTATGGTATCCTGGATTTCCCTTTCAGTCAGGCTGTCCAGAGAGGATGTGGCCTCATCCAGAACAAGGATCTTGCTATTTTTTAGAATAGCCATGGCAACAGCTATACGCTGTCTCTGGCCTCCACTGAGCTTAAGCCCTCTTTCGCCGACCACACTATCGAATCCCTTGTCTAGTTTAGCTATAAATTCATAGCAGTTTGCTTTTATGCTGGCTTCCTTTATCTCCTCGGGAGTAGCCCCGTATTTACCATAACCTATGTTTTCCCCTATACTCCGGTGGAACAGAGCCGGTTCCTGTGGTACATAGGATATGTTTTTCCTCAAGCTACTCTGGGTGATGTCAGTCTTTATGTTATGGCCATCGATAAATATTCCGCCTTCACTGGTTTCATAGATTCGCGTAAGCAGCGAAATCAGAGTACTTTTTCCCGCTCCGCTGCAACCAACTATACCAACCTTCTGGTTAGCCTCTATGGTGAAACTAAGGTTTTCAAAGACATACGGTTTGTTTTTTGCATATCTGAAATAAACATTTTTGAACTCAATTTTACCATCTTCCACAATGACACTCCGGTGGGCTCCGGGGTTGTCCACGATTCGATGCTCCACAAGCAAAGTTTTGGTAGCCTTATTCATTTCGGCAAAGAGCTCTGCGTTCTCCATAAACTTCTGGGTTGCCACCTTCAGCCACCAGAAAATTGATGTGGTAGTCTGTACAATGAACATAAACTCTCCCAAGGTAATAGTACCTTTCTTGTAGAGTGAGAAGGCTATAGACGACACGGCGCACAGCAGCACGTACATGGATATAAAGTTAAATAGGTCCACCATAGCCCTCATGAACTGCTGCTCGGATTTTACCTTGAGTATAGTCCGAGTCTGTTTTTTTATGTTGGCTTTCTCAAATATCTCCTGAGAAAAGCTTTTTACACTGACAATGTTCACCAAACAGTCCATCATTTTACCCGAACAGAGACTTTCAGCAGCTGCCACCATCTCCGATTTTCTTTCCAGTTCCCGGCTAAAGTAGTAGAACATTAGTATATAGACGGTAGTCAGAATAATCATTGTCAGCCCCAGGTATAAATTTTTAAAAGAAAACAGTCCCACTAGGGCCAATAGTGTCAGTAGACTAGAGCAGAGATCGAAGGAGTTATCGATGAAGTAAGGGATATCGCCGACAATGTCATTGATCTTACTGTTTAGGGTACCCGGAAGATTTTCCACAAAGAAACTATTTGATTGCCTCAGCAGATGCTGAAAAATTGAGATTCTAACATCCTCCTTTAGCCGAAATACAAAAGGAAATCTTATTTTTCTCTGCAGAGTGGCAGATGGATAGGAGATCGAAACCATTAGCGGGTAAACCAGCAGCAAAATCATCACGGTCCCACAACTCAAGGCATCCTTGTTTCCAAGCTTATCTATGATCACCCTGAGAACATAGTTTCCACCAAGAAATTCTACAAAATCAACAAGTACTGTGAGAATGAAGAATGCTATGAAAATTCTCCAGGTATAGACTCTAAAAAACCCTGAGAGAAAATCGAAACAATTCTCCCCTCCGGTGTCAGCAGACATAGGCAACCCCAGCCAAAAAAATAAAAAACTGCCGGAACTATTTTAAGAACGGAGAACCCAGCGCAGGTCAGATTGCAATCCTCCCTCAACAGCACCCTCTGGATATCTATATTTACCGGATCAAACTACAAAATCTTGTGCTGTATTATAGATGCACAATTTTATTACACAACACAGAATTTCGGGAGAAATGTCAAAGGATATCCAACTCCTTCCCTTTCTGCTGCCCATCTCTGGGGGTAAGCAGCGGAACCTCGGAGCGTCTCTCCCGTTTTCTTTAGAAAAATTTTATGGTGGAGCCTAATTTTTTCCTAGTTCTTAGCCCCAGCTTCACTTTCCTTTCCCCCAAGTTTTTTTCGATTTTTATCGACACATTCTCTACTCTCCTTCTGAGCCTCCTCAATTTCTTTTGCAACTCTACTATATCCATTGGCTATATAATCCTTGATTCTGCCTTTATTGATCTCTTCTTCCATATTTCTGGATTCGATCAACTTCTCCTCTTCTTTTAGCCTTCTAGACCCATTTTCTCCTATTTTCCTAACTTTCTCAGCGGTTTCTGCTTTTCTCTGCATTATGGATTCTTTCTCGGACTTAATCTCGTCATCCTTTAGCTTAGCCTCGTTAACGTTTCTCTCTGTCCTTTCGTCTATATAGTCTATCAGAGACAAAGTGTCTAGCATATCTGGCCAAAAATATTTGGCGACCTTTAGCACAGCAAAAGCAATAGTGCCTCCAATAGTAAATTTTACAAAATTCTTGCACTTTGTCCCAAGTCCAGTAATGCTTTCGACGCCTACACTGCTGCTGTCAGAGCTAGATGATGATTCACTGTCACTACTACCAGAGTTTTCCACACCCTTGTCTTTTGTAGAGAAATCTTTTTCCTTGTGAGAATCATCGCCTTTCTCCTCACCTTTTTTCTTTTTTTTACCTCTGCAACAATCAAACAAACCTGTGAAGCCACGGTTAGGGTAACCTTTTCCTCCACTAAGAGTTACAGGGATGTTGGAAGGCATCATATATTCGCTGGAGTCAGAGAAAGAAGAATAGGAACTGCTCGGGCCATTCTCATTATGATTATATAGGGTAGCATTTTGGAAAAATGAAGCATTGTAGTTAACATTATTATAGGAATAAGAACTGGTTCGTTCTTGGTCGTTGCTGTTATAAAAATTATGTTCGTCGTTGCCACGATTGAGGTGGTTATTCCCAGGGTAGGCGGGGCTATAATAGTTATCTAGACCGGATGAGCGGCTGCTGGTGGTGGTAGGCGAGAGGGGGCCAGTACCACTGGAACCGGAGCTCAAAGGAGAATTAGAATGGTGATCACTATCCTGGTGAAGGTGATCATCTGAGGAAATTCCGGATTGTCCGGATTTTCCAGGACTTCTTAGTCCTGAGAAGAGCCAGGACAGGCCATTTCCGATAGCTCTTAGAGTGGTAATAAAGATATTCTCTCCTGCAAAAGCAACAGGTCCCTCCACCAGAGCGGGAACAACGAACGCCACTGAACTCAACAGAGCAGTATATAGGGCCAATTTTCTGACACCACGAGTTATGCCATTAGACATAAAACTCCACAATAATGTATAATAAATATCTATCCAGTAAGTTATGCATTTAAAAATTATGGGCAAGGTATATAGGTATTTTGTATAGTTATTTTATTTATCCTATATATTAGAATAAATATTCTTATGGTGAGGAAAATCAACACTTATTAGTCTTTGTCTCTTGGTTTAATTTTTGTAGTTTGCAAAAATTTTTTGTACTGCCTAGCGTCGAATAATTTTCTATTCTTGGATCATGTTTATTCCATAGCCACATAAATGTTCTACGAAATAAGATTCCCGGAGGAAGTGTCCATAAAATCGAAAACAACTCTCGAGTTTGACACAAATGTTCTCATGTCTAAAAATGGAAAGGAATATAGAGTGCCTAACAGAAAGTGTAGAATGGTCTATGATATAGTCGGCGACCTGAGAACAGAGAATGATATAGATAGAATTATGAATCTTTTTAGACTGGTCAGGGGCAGAAGCATTGGCTTCAGGTATAAGGATTGGCTGGATTTTCATGTCGAAAAGCAGATTTTAGCCAGAGCCGACGGAATATCCACAGATTTTCAGCTACTGAAGACCTATCCTAACCCAGTAGACGGCGCTCTTTCCTATCTAAGAGAAATTACAAAACCGGTGGAAGATACCGTAAAGGTATATATAAATGATGAGGAAACGGATCAGTTTGAAGTGAACTATTCTAGTGGGAAAATTTCTACGGCTCTGATGCCCGACAAAAATGCTCTAGTCAAAGCTAGTTTTGATTTTGATGTGCCCGTGAGGTTTGACACGGATAGGCTGGAGATACGTATGCAAGACAGATCGGCCGGAGAGATAGGAAATCTGAGGCTCGTTGAAATTATGTAGTGTCGCGTCAGTTCTGATTCATAATCCAGTCAGGGTCACTCGCCCCTATATTTGGCGGTGTGTTAACCCTTAGTTCATTCTTTGTTATAATGTCCAGGATATAGATTTTTGGTATGCTGTCAGGTCCAGAGGGACTGGTTTGTTTTGTGTAGACTAGATATCTGGGGTTTGGAGACCATTTAATTCCCTCCACCAGAAAACTCTTCGCTAGATACCTTACATTATTTCCCTCAGGAGTCATAATACCAACATAAAAGCTTCCACCACTCATTCTAACGAATGCTATTAGTTTGCCATCGGGAGACCAGGATGGTTTATCATATATGCCTTCGAACCTAGATATCAGAGTTTCCTCTCCTGTTTTTAGATCTTTAGAGTACAACTTTTTTTGCCCATCTCTATTGGATACAAACACGATTTTGCTCCCGTCCGGACTGAAGCTTGCGGATGTATTTATGCCAATGCTGTCCGTTAGCCTTTTATTTCTATTCCTGCCAAAGTCAAACAGGAAAATGTTAGTGTTTGCATCCTGTTCGGTGCCTGATAGAATCAGTTGGTCAACCCTTCTATCTGGATTACAGTTCGCAGAACTCGTCATGCTGTGGCCACTGGAAATTTTTGTAAAAGTTCCGTTTCTCAGGTTATGTCTAATTATAAATGCCCCATCATCCAGATATTCCAGGTAGTAAATCTCATCTGGATTATATCTGGAGAACACCGGGGTGAGCTTTATATTTCTATCATCGGTGACCGCAGCACTTTTACTGCCATCCAAGGTCATAATGACCACCTGCTTTTTTCTATTGTCAGACTTGCCGGTTTCCGATATGTAAGCTATTCTGCTGTCAAAAATTCCTGTCCTATCCCCAGTTGTCCCCTTGAAAATAAAATCCGATATTATATTGGACAACTTGTAAGAATTGTTATTGTCTTTATCTAGGATCAACATATAGTATTTCCCGGCGGCCAAACGGCTTTCGGAAATATTCCACAGGAATACCCGCAGCTTTGACTTGCTCTCGTCTCTGGACACAATGTCCACTGTTAGGACAAAGTCGAAATCGTTCAAGAATTCCTCAGAAAAAATGTATTCCGAAACATCGTTGACATCATTTTTTGACATATATTCCATAACTGCTGTACAACGGTTGGATCGATAGGCAACACTATATAATTTAGTAAATGTTAGATTTTTTATAATCTGTCCGTAAATTTCCTCCATCGTAGCTTCTAGGACCCTATCTTTTACTTTTTTATAGTTGAAAGCTGCTGGCTCAGCTGTTTTTTCAGATCGACTGGCCTTAGTACTGTCATATTTTATATTTCTGTTCATCGTACCACCGACTGCCCTACTTATATTTAGGGCACAGGGCTCAAGAATTGCCACTCTAATTTTTTTGCTTTCCATCGGATTTTTTTCGATAGATAATCTACTCCTAGTTGGTGGTAGTTGATTTTTGGCATAGCAGACTCGGGGTAAAGCTGACAACAGAAAAACTAAATAAAAATTCCTGGCTATATTTTGCCTAGTCACAAGGCGCCTTATCTATGTACTCCCCGATCAGGAACCTCACTCTAGAAGGATTTTTCATCAGCTAATTCAGTCAGTAATATGGCTCAAATATCTTCTATCTACATTTAAAATCAAGGCTGTGGTAAAATAGAAATTTCTCCCTCAGCAGAACGGAGGAAACTTGGATAAAAATTTTATATTTATTTGACTTTGATATAAATATGTTAGACCATTTGTGAAATAGTAATTAGTCTGGCCAACTGCTGAATTGAATCTTGGATCATGTTTTTTTTGTATGATTCCTATATGTTCCAGGCAGTATTTTGAGTATTTTTCCAATGGTAATAACCGGTTAGCTATGATATACTGTCATTCACAAGATTTTAAAATTAGGCAAATAGTCTAGTGTTTTTGTCTTGATATAACTTCTACAAAGACATCTATATTACTACATGTTAATAGAAACATGATCAATAGATATTTCACTCTTCTCCGGCATGCTATCACTAATGATAGCGTGCCAGAGAAGAGTGAAAGGGAAGCTGGAGAGTTTGAACTG
>JAIRWJ010000087.1 GCA_031269065.1 Rickettsiales bacterium | reverse complement strand
TTATGAATTGTCCTGGAGGCTGTGTGGGTGGAGGAGGCCAACCTCTACTGCCAGCCAAGCCAGCACTAGAGCTGGAAATCATGCAGAAAAGGCGTGAACTTCTACAGAAACTGGGAGCTGAAAAGCCAAAGAGAAACGCTCTAGACAATGAGAACGTTCTAGAGTACCTGGAATGGGTAGATTTAAAGAATCTGAAGAATCAATTACTGCTATTACCGCCATTTTAACTGATGAAGAATTCTGAGTATGTTCTCCAGCGGAAGTTCTTCGGCTCGGCCATTTGGATCTAGGTTGCAACGATCCAGAACTTCTCCAGGGAATGGAGTTAGAGTTTTGAGATTATTTAGAAGAGTCTTTCTCTTTTTAGCAAAAAGTCCATCGACCAGTTTGATGAGCCCCGGTAACAGGCTAAAATCGGCGTCCCTTCTTACCACAAGTCGAACCAGCGAAGATGTAACCTTTGGAGGTGGTACAAAGACTCCCGGCGGAATATCAAAACATTTTTTAACATCGCTCAGATATTGGCAGATAACCGACAGGCGTCCGTACTCTCTAGTTCCAGGATTGGCTATAATCCGAGCTACCACCTCCCGCTGAAGCAGAAGCGTCAGGTGGTCGATTCTAGGGGCGGAATTTTCTAGCCATTTCAGTAACAAAGCAGTCCCAATATTGTAGGGAAGATTTGCTACAACACTAAATCTGTCGGCGAAAAGTCTGTTCTCGTCAATCTTTAGAGCGTCTCCTCTGATTATTTCCATATTACTGAAGAAAGGTTTAATTTCTGCCTCTAGGGCTTCTATGGAACGCTGGTCTAGTTCAACGGCAATCAGTCGATGTGGATTTTTTTCCAGTAGAGCTCTGGTCAGACCGCCAGGACCTGGGCCCACCTCCAGTAGATCAGAACCACCTAAATCGCCGGCCGAAGCCACTATTCGATCTAGAAGCCCTTTTTGCAGCAGGAAATTCTGGCCAAGTTCCTTTCTACAGGTTAAATTATATTTTTTTACTATTTCCGATGCTTTGAGCATGACTAGACTGTTGTAAAGACCAAAATTCTTTCAATTCCTCGCAGATCCTTCTCGATCCTCAGAAGTTTGAAACCATTCTCCTTGAACAGGCCAGCCACCTCCCTAGCCTGGCCTTGGCCAACTTCAATGTACATTTTACCCAATTTTGTCAAGTTTTTACCGACACCCCGGGCTATGTGCCGGAAGCAGTCTAGCCCATCTTCTCCACCATCTAGAGCTATTCTGGGATCATACAATCTAACTTCATCCTCCAGAGTGGCTATATCCCCCGTTTTTATGTAAGGGGGATTCGACAGCACCAGGCTAAACTCTCCCTCGAGATCATCAGTCCAATCATTAAGGATAAATTCTACATTTTTCATCCCCAGAAGATCTGCGTTTTTCTCTGCCACAGCAATGGCTCCAGGTTCCAAATCCAGGCCTAGTCCCCAAGCATTTTCGAATATTCTGATGGCGGTTAGGAGCAGACACCCACTTCCCACTCCAAGGTCAAGGATTTTTTGCTCTCCGTCGGTCTCCGGGGACAATATCTGGGAGTCATGAAGGATAGCTTCAATCATGATTTCCGAGTCCTGTCGAGGATCCATGACGTGACTATCAACAAAAAAATCCTGATCCCAAAAGGCTTTGTGACCAACTATCTTCGATACTGGCTCCCCCTTCGCACGTCGAGCCAAGTAGGAAGCGAATTTTTCGAGGTCTCTATCTCCCAACTCATCCTGCATTTTCAGTCTGAGACTATTCGTCTCTATGCCCAGGATCGCTGCCAGTAGTATTCTAGCCTCCAGCTGGGCTATGCCAGGAGTACCGCGGCATCTTTGTTCCCTTATAAGGCCGGAGGCACGCTGCAACTCATCGACTACCTTTGTTCCCATTCTTCTTCTCCGCTGGCAATTAATTTGAACTTTCTAGCGATGGCTTTAAAATCCATATCATTAATGGTAGTTTTCTCAGAAACATACAAAGCCCCCTATAGGGGCTTATATTTCTAGTATCTTTTTCATTTTTTGGAATAAGACCAAGGGACTGCACAGAATTCAGCATAATTCTAAAAAAACTCACTGTCTGGACTACCCAGACTATTGATTACTTATTTCCAGAAAAAAACAACATCTCACAACCGGCATCCTCCAACTCCATCGACAGTATCGGTGAAACTGGAAGCATCTACTACATTTGCCTTCTATAGAACCAGAGGTGTACACGTTCCGCTTCCCGCTATCTACCTTTGTTTTCGTTCTTCTCTTCTTTTTTCTCTACGTTGTTATCCCCAGTCTCTTCCTTGTTTTCGTTGTTGATAAGTAAAAGTTTTTTGACAATGGCCTCGGAATCCATGTCATTAACGGTGACCTTTTTGGAAATAAAATCTGAAATTACCCTATAGTGCCTCAGACTGTCTGTATCCTTTTCGTTTTTTGGAATAAGGCCTAGAGTCTGTATAAAACTAAACATGGTATTTCTGTCGAAGATGACAAACTCACTATCAGAATTGTTTAGAGCTTCTACCAAGGAGTTAAAATTAACCAATTTAAACTCAATGTCTAATAGACCCATTCTTGGTAACTGACTGATTTTAATACCACCGGCCAGAGATATTCCATAGTTGTTTGTTATGTCATTGACTATAATATTGCCAATTTTTACATCCATGGCTATAACCTTTCCGTCAGAACCTATGTCGCTGACACCAGAAACTGTCATTTCAAAGTTGGATTCTAGATTTTTAACATTTTTTTTTGTTTTTATAGAATCAATATTCATTTTAATCAGAGATTCTATACGATCTTTGTTTAAATCAGACGTTGTCCTCAGCGAAAAATTGTTTGCTACGCAGAAATCCTTTATACCCCCAACTTCCACACCGCTAAATCTTATTTTCCTGATCTCCACATCAGTTTCGGGCATGAGCAGATTTTTCTTATTTGCTATGATAACAATCGAGTCATCAACAAGGTCCATTCTTATGCCAGCGGAATTTTCAGCACTAAAAACTGCCCCCTCGGGTATTGAAACTGTATATTTTCTGTTGAACATGGAACCTTTGACAATCAGTTTTTTGAGAACTACATCATAAATCTGCTGCTGACTACTGATAGATATTTTGAAATCCGAAACGCTATTCCTGATCCCGAATAGTGAGGGCCTTGCAGAATTTTTCTCGTAGCTCATGCTATAGTTGCCTGTTCTCTGGGAAATCATAGCCTCAAATCTGCCCTTAGCTATGAATAGCCAGATGCCATGCGCAAGAAGCACGACAAAAACACCAATCGCTGCTGCGGTACAAATTTTTCTAGAGCTCTTCATCGAAACTTTTTTTATTTGTCTGTCCATAGAGATATCTCCATATTGTTATTAATTGTTTTTATAAAAAATCACATCTACCTCCTTGAAAGGTATTTTGTGGGGTCGACAGCTATTCTACCTTTTCTGAGAGAAAAGTAAAGCTGTGGTTCGCCAATATTTCCTGTTTCGCCGACGGCACCGATAACCTGACCTTTTTGAACCATATCCTTAACCTTTACGGCTATAGATTCACAGTGGCCATAGACAGAAATCCAACCACCTTCGTGCTTCAGTATTATTATTTTACCGAAGCCCTTCAGTTCGTCGCCAGCATAGGCAACCTCGCCATTGGCTATGGATTTTATTTTGGTTCCCAGCGAGGCCTTTATATTTATTGAGTCACTGGAATTTCCATTAATTTGTTTTTTAGGATCCTTTATAATCTCTCCTTCCACAGGCCAGATGAAGTTGTTACCCATCTTGTCAAAATTTCCACTATTGTCCCCAACAGGTATTGATTCTCTAGTTTCGACTCTCTCCAATCCCTGCCCGTCTAGTGTTGCTTTTTTCCCACTAGATATGCTGTCAGTTGCCTGGTCATCAAATTTTTTCGACTCTAGAAGCAATTTTTGTCCCACTTGAAGATCGTAGGGCTTTTTTAGATTGTTACTTTTGGCCAAATCCACAAAATTCATATTGTTTCTATAGGCAATGCGATATAGATTGTCTCCAGGCTTGACCGTGTAGGACGTCATATTTTTAGTATTATATTCGGAATGAGAATTTCCGGTATTTCTATTACGACCAGAATCGCCATCTCCGGTGGTTCCTGGTTTTAGAATCAGCCTCTGCCCTACATGGAGCTCATAGGGTTTCTTCAGACTGTTATTCCTTACCAAGTCTGTAAAATTTATATTGTTTTTATAGGCAATTCTATAAAGATTATCCCCTGGTCTGACTGTATAAAATACGATATTTCCGCTGTTATGTCCAAAGCTTGACCCATCCTGGTCAAAGTCATCATCCTCATCGATGTTGGATCTATCTGAAACCTTGTTTAGGTCTCTCACAACCCTATCACCCTTTGTCCTGACGTAGTCACCCTTCACATAGCTAGGCTTCAGGGAGTTCATTTTGCCGATTCCTGTACCTTTCTCTTTATAGGTTATTCTGGCCGGGTCTTGACTACAAGATGCAACTGCCAGGGAAAATATAAGAAGGAATATTTTTTTCATAGTAAACACACACTCAAAAATAAATCACTCATCGGTTAGTAGTTAAGAAACTCCTGGTTGGTATCCAGCACAATTTTTTCTCCATTTTTAAATTGTAAAACATATAATTTCCTTTCGACCAGTCCACTAGGTAAGAACCTGAATTTTCCGTCTATACCATCGAAGCCCATAGGACTCAAGAGTGCGTATTTATCGGGTCTATAGACTCCATCCTTTCTTTCGTAGACCATGTCCATTATTTTAACTAGATCATACACTATAGATGTAATCTTCAATGGTCTATATCTGTAGATTTTATTATGGCTGTCCGCATATTTTTCATATTTCTCAGGATTAGCCCCAATGAATATGGTTTCATCCAGATAGGGGTTTTTCAGTGTATTATCATTGCCATCGAGTTTGCTGGTACCTATCAGCTGTATATCTCT
>JAIRWJ010000077.1 GCA_031269065.1 Rickettsiales bacterium | reverse complement strand
TCTACAGAGTTATATATAAAATCATATATAAAGTAAAAACAAGATTTATGATGGGGTAGAAAGCGAGGTTCGGGCCATAATGATTAAATTGTTGGATCTATAGACTACCGGCGGGTGCTCCCTGGGAAAACTCCGCTAGAACTGCACTACTGTCAATGCCTATATAAATACGATAGCGTATTATATGTCTCTAGCCAGCAATTTTGTATTCGAATTTACCTGAACTGATGGGAGGGGAATGGTATTAATAGCCGGACGACAACCTTATCTTTAGTTAGCTTCTTGAAAACCTAAAAATAGTCACTATCTATACGTATAGTCTATAATTTGAATTTGTAATGACTAGAGAAGAATTTCATAGAAAATTTAGAGATGAGGAAGATGATTTCAAACCTAGGGTAGATAGTTCCGAAAGTGAAGAATATGAAACTAGTGAGTCCAAAGAAAGCGGAACCGAAGAGCATGGGGAGAAAGATGACACTGGAGCGAGAATTTCTGAATCAGCGAAGCCTATAGAAAATGGTAGACTGCTGGAGGAAAACGCGAATCTCAAGGATAAATTACTGCGGACCCTGGCTGAACTGGAGAATACCCGGAGACGGTCCGCCGAGGAGAAGGATCGAGTTGCGAAGTTCGCTTTGGCTGGATTTATTAAAGATTTGATAGCTGTTATGGAGAATTTCTATCTTGCTATGGCTAGCGTTGGCGATGGGGAAGGGGGTGAGAATTTTGAAGTGTTTTATAGTGGAATTAAACTGACATTCAATGAACTAAAAAAAGTCTTCGACAGAAACAATGTGAAGAGAATATATCCAATAGATGAGCAGTTCAATCCAAGTTACCACGAGGCTGTCACAAGTATTGAAAGTAATAATATTTCTGGTACAATAGTCGAAGTTATGCAAGCCGGTTATACTTTAAATGGTAGAGTGGTCAAGCCGGCGCTGGTTGTTGTTGCTAAATAAATTAGAGGGAAGTTGTGCCATATTCGAAGAAAATGTTGGAGTACTGTGAAAATCCAAAGAACGTTGGCAGTTTGGATGAGAACGATATGTCCGTGGGAACGGGTGTGGTTGGTTCGCCAGTCTGTGGTGACATGCTTAAATTCCAGATTAGAGTTGAGAACGATGTGATTGTTGATGCGAAATTTAAAACATTCGGCTGCGGTGGAGCTATATCATCTAGTTCTCTGATAACAGAAAAAGTTCTGGGAAAGACCCTCAATGAGGCACTGAAGCTAAAAAATAAGGATATAGTCCAGGAGCTGGAGCTGCCAAAGGTGAAGATTCACTGCTCTGTCATGGCGGAGGATGCTGTGCGCAAAGCAATTGAGGACTATAGGAATAAAAATAATAAAAATAGTTAGGAAAGTGTATATAGAAAAATCGGAGGATTTGAAGGACATTTTGCTGAGCTATGATATTCTACTTTTCGATATATACGGTGTTCTGTGGAACGGAAAAAGTGAAATAATGGAGGCTATAGAGACAGCAACTTTTCTGCGGAACATTGGGAAAAAGGTTGTGCTAGTTTCAAATATGCCTAGCAGGAGTGAGGTTGTAGAAAATGGCTATTTTTCCGGAACGGGTCTGCGGAAGGGCTGCGTCTATGATGTTATGATAACTTCGGGAGATGTTTTGCTAGACACTTTGCTAGGGAGTTCTGATATATTTTCGACCAGCAAACGGCTCGAGAACTGTTATGTTCTCGGAAAGCTGGGCCAAGAGAATTTTGCCCAGAGGGTTGGCTGCAGGCTAGTTAATAGTCCAAAGGAGGCTGATTTTGTGTATCTAGGTTTTCCACAATTGTCTCTAAAGGAAATTGAAGGACTGGACGGTAAATACAAAGGTCCTGTCTTCGAATCAGATATGTATAAAGAAAGATATTTTGACGTGACAGATATAGGTGTATTCAGCAAAAAGATAGCCAGCTGCAGAAAATACGACCTGCCAATGCTTAGCGACTGTGCGGATCCAATGGCTCCCCAGGCAGATAGGAGTACAGGTGAGATAAACTATGTGCTAAGGCAGGGAGCTCTGGCAAACAGATATAGGGAAATGGGTGGACAGGTGGTGGAAATTTGTAAGCCAAATTCTGCAATATATGCCTATGCATTTAGGAAACTGAAGGAAATCTTTAACTATAGCGATGCGAGTCTACAGAATTCTAAGATTCTCATGATTGGTGATACTCTGGATACGGATGTTCTTGGTGCTAACAATGCAACCAGGGACCTTGGCCTAGAGGTTGATAGTATGCTGTTGCTCTCCGGTGTTTCCGGAAAGATTCTAGACAAAAACCCAGAGACTGTGCTGAAGTTGTGCTCAGACAGGAAACTAAATTTGAATTATTTGGCTAGCAGTCTTTCTCTGGGTGAACATCTATGAGCGGTTGGCATCTTCTGGTGATTGACGATGACAATCGCCTGAGGAGCTTACTTGACAAGTACCTGGTCAAAAATGGGTTTTTTGTGTCTAGCACTGCCTCTGTTTCCGAGGCTCGCGAATTGATGAAGAAATACATCTTCGATTTAGTGGTAGTAGATTATCTGATGCCCGGAGAGGATGGTCTCAGTTTCATCTCAGAAGCTAGGGAATCCGGAAATAAAATTCCCATACTGATGCTAACAGCTCTGAACGATGTTGCCAATAGGATAGAGGTACTCTCCTGCGGGGCTGATGATTACCTGCCAAAGCCATTTGAGCCAAAGGAGCTGGTCTTGAGAATAATGAATATTCTGAAGAGGGTTAATATCGAGGTTGCGGAATATGGTAAAATATATTTTGGCGATTTTGTTTTTCATTCTCTTGAGAATGAGCTCTATAGAAACGATATCCTGGTAAAACTGACGGATGCTGAGAGTAAAATATTAACGATATTCTGTAACAATGCTAATACGGTCCTTTCCCGGGAACAGATCTGTAATATATTCGGTGGTGGAGTTGTGGAAAGGAGTATTGATGTCCAGATAACGAGACTTCGAAGAAAAATTGAGGATGATGTGAAAAGTCCAAAACTCATAAAAACAGTGAGAAATAGTGGCTATATGTTTGTACCTAGGAACTAGGGCTGATTTTGTTTCGGAAGAGTTTCTTCTTTTTCCGCTAGGACGGGTTTTCTAAGTGCTCTCTGGAGGATAACGATCCCAGCCAGCAGCAGGGGAATCGACAGCATCTGGCCCATGGTCAGAAAATTTGGCAGTAATCTGGGTCGAAAGTCTGGTTCCCTGAGAGTTTCCACAAAAATTCTGAATAGGCTGTAGAGTATCAAAAACAGTCCTGAATTCAGTCCGCGCATTTTGAATTTTTTCGTTCTGGCCAAAGCAAGCATAACTATGAAGATAACTAGACCTTCCAGCAGAGCTTCGTAGAGCTGGCTTGGATGTCTAGGTAGCCCATCTGCCGTTGGAAAGACCATGCCCCAGGGCAGATCTGTGGGTCTTCCATACAGCTCTAGGTTTATGAAGTTCGCAATTCTTCCCAGAAACAAACCTAGGGGGCTGGATACAGTCAGCAGATCCAGGAATAGAAGGGGAGCCAGCCTGTGCTTTCGGCAGAGTGCCACTGATGCTAGCAGAACCCCCAGTAGCCCACCATGGAACGACATTCCACCGTGCCAAAGGGCGAAAATTTCGAGGGGATGCTTTGCGAAGTAGCTAGCTCCGTAGAAGAGCACATAGCCGAACCGGCCGCCGACCACCATGCCCAGCATAATGTACACTATGAGATCATCATAAAAATCCTCACTATCCAGCCCAAGTTTATAGAGTCTATTTAGGTAATGTGTTATCTTCTGGGCTGCCAGTAGTCCCAGCACATAGGCCAGCGAATACCATCTCAGTTGGAAAGGACCAGCCTTCAGGATATTCGGATCAAACATAGGAAGAATTAACTGGAACATAGCAGATCAAACTCCGGAGTACACCCTTAGCTTTCGAAACGTTATTCCACCGTAACTGATTTTGCAAGATTTCTCGGCTGGTCCACGTCCGCTCCTCGGCAAATACCGGTGTAGTAGGCCAGCAGCTGTAGTGGAATCACCATGGACAGAAATACCTCAAATTTATTCCTAGTGTCAGGAGTTTCTAGAAACTCGAATATCCTCGGATCATCAATTATTCTATTGCCCACAACTATAACTTTGCCATTTCTAGCTAAAATCTCCTCAATAGATGAGAGGTTTTTATCGTAGAGCAGATTGCTATTGTTTAGAGCAATCACAAATGTATTCGAATCTATGAGAGCTATGGAACCATGCTTCAGCTCGCCACTGGCTATGCCATAGGTTGGGATATAGCTAACTTCCTTGATCTTCAGAGCTCCCTCGAGGGCCATTGGATACAGAATGTCCCTTCCGATGTAGGTTAGGTGGCCTGTGCTGGCAATAGTGGAGGAAATTTTCTTTATTCTTTCGATATTGGCCGGATCCAGTGATTTTTCTAGCACCGTCACAGAATCGACAAAGTCGGCCACCAGGCTGTGGTAGGTCTCTAGAGAAATAGTTCCCTTCTGCTTCGCCATTTCCAAAGCCAACAGGTAGAGAACAGCCACCTGGGCTGTGAAAGCCTTTGTCGAGGCAACTCCAATTTCAGCACCGGCCATAGTTTTTATAATTGTATCTGATATTCCTGCCATGGCACTCTGGGTAACATTGACCACCGAAAGTATTTTCTGCTTCTTTTCTCTACAGTATCTAAGGGCGGCAAGTGTATCGGCGGTTTCTCCGGACTGGGATATGAAAAGGGCAAGATTACCTCTCTTCAGAGGATTTGTTCTATATCTGAATTCCGAGGCCAGATCAACGTTGACTGGCAAACCAGCCAGATCCTCTATAAAGTACTTAGCCAGACAGCCAGCATGGTAGGATGTGCCACAGGCAACTATGGTCAGAAAATTGATTCTCTTCAGATCAAAGTTAAACTTTCCAAAAACAACTTCCTTTCGGCCTATGTCCACATATTCCTGTATAGTTCTTCTCAGAACGTCTGGTTGTTCGTGTATTTCTTTCAGCATATAGTGGTCGAAGTTGCCTTTGCCAGTCTCCGATGTGTCTATTTTAAGTTTTTCCCAGGATCTAGTGAGTTTAGAGCCTCTGGAATCGATGAGACTAGCGCTATCCGCGCCGACCACCATCGATTCACCGTCTCTGAGCTGTATAAAGTTTTCCACAAAATCAGAAAATGCTATAGTGGATGAAGCCACAATACTTTTGCCATCCGCAATTCCAAGCACCAATGGCGACCCGTTCTTCGCAACAAAAAGCTTATTTGGCCGATTTCTGTATATCAGCACAACGCTGTAGCTTCCGGTCAGCTGGCGGAGGGAGTTGAAAAAGGCTTCTTCCAGAGTATTTGTCTTCAACAGATTGTAAGACACCAAATTGCATATGACCTCCGAGTCTGTCTCTCCGTAGAAACTGAAGCCTTCTCTTAGAAGAAAATTCTTAAGATCCACATAATTTTCTATTATGCCATTATGCACAATCATCACATCCTTTTTGAAGGAAATATGTGGATGCGTGTTTAGCTCATTGACTCTGCCATGGGTTGCCCATCTTGTGTGGGCTAGCGCTATATCTGACTGGAAACCTTTAGGAATCCTGTCTCCGAGATTCTTTATTTTGCCAACACTTCTGATGATACTAAACTCACCATCTTTGATAATACCTATCCCGGCCGAATCATAGCCCCTGTACTCAAGCCGCCCTAGCGACCTCAGGGTTTGACTAACCACATTCGAGCCTCTACTGCCAACAACTCCTACTATACCACACATCTAACACCCTCAGATAAATTTTATAGAATAAATGCCGAAGCTGGCGATTCTAGATTATTTATCGTTGTTAAAATAAAGTAAAGTGTAATATTTAGTAATATAATTAGCGAATTCTTTCTTTTTCATCAAGTATTTTTGGCAGTCCATAGACTGTGTCGTTAAATTGTTTGAGTTTCTTCCAAGCCACCATACACTTTACACCACGCTCGATGTCTGTATTGTCGGTGGCACTATTCTCTTTATTTATGTCTCTTCTAACAAATTGTCTATCAGCATCTTCGTCAATACTATCTATTTTTCCCATAAAATCCTTCTTGATATCAGTGACAACATCTTGCTTCTGAGTTTTTGAGAGCTCGCTGAAACTTTTTCTGGTTGCTGCAACTTCTACAATTCTTTTTTCAAGAGCTTCCAACAATTTTTCTTTTTTAGACAATTCTATTATTTTATCTATAATTTTGTCCCGAACTATAAGCTGAAACAAGAATTTTGATGGTGAATTTTGAACGTCCTGATGTTGTTTCCTGGATTCACTAGAAAACAGACTGGCACCAAATTTCTCTGCAATTTCCTGTATAATCTCCATCTGCTTTAGCATAATGTTATTTGGAATTTCGCCCTCTGCCCCAATTGTACCACACAGATGTCCATAGGATATAATTTCTCCGGAGAATACTTTTCCTATTTCATCCGGATTTTTTAGCGCTACCAACTCTGCAGCTACCGCGTTGATCCAACAGGAACCAAGTTCCTGCTGAGACCAGTTCAGCGCTCTGCAGTACTTCGTAATTGCCCCAACATCGCCGCCTTCTTCGAGAGAGCCGACAATTCTACCGCTGTCATAGTAGTAGATAAGAGTTTCGTCCGTTCCATTCAGATTATCCCATCCTATTTCTCTAATTTTTTCCAGATTTACTACGAGACTCACCGAGTGATTTTCTGTGGATGTAGTTGTAGCCATGGCAAAATACTTCTCGGTGGTTTGTTGCAAATTCTCAGAGTCAATGCCAATAGACTCTAAAAAAGATGTCAAGCTGTCGTGGGATATTTTTCCCGTGTAAAATCTGGCCCGCTGGAGCTCTTTGGCCCCTTCTGGGCCTATACCTAGGTTTGTAAGTACCATCAGATTTTGCTCATCGTAGTATCCTCCATCTAGACCATGTTTGCCTTCGCCTTCTCTGAGTCTGAAGTTCTGCTCCAGAGTTTTTCTGAGATTGGATCTGGCTTCTTCGAAACTTTCAAATACCTTAGGAGAGCCTTCGGTCAGATCCACTATCAATCCATTCTTTACCAAATCGTCCAGAGTCTCTATTTTTCCTTTGCTAAGAGCTTCGTTAATACCATTATAGTTAATCTCTATGATTTTTTCCAGCGTTCCACTGCTGTTGTATGAGCAGTACCTGGCAACCTCTGATTCCAGAGAGCCATTATCACTGTATTTCCATTCTACTGAGCATAGTGGCTTTAGAGCCGTTACATCTTGCTCTTCCACCCTGAGAAGAACTTCTTTTTTTTGTGGTCTCTTAGACAAAAACTGTCTCAACGCTATGTTTCCGAACTCGTCATAGACTCCATAGGCATTGAGATTACTTACGGCTTTGGTGATAAATATTTTTCTACATCTACCATACGCAAACTTCCCCTCTTCTGCGATATTCATTTTAGCATATATAAGCTTTCCATATCCATGGCGCAGCCCACCTTCGAACTCTCCCTCGTAGATATTGCCGTCTCTATCAACGGTCCTCACCTTCCCTGTCTCAAATTCACCATCTACAAATGTGCCTTCTTTATATTCATAAGTTTTACTATTATCATAAATACAACCATTTTCCCATTTTCCTTGTCCATCATACTTGCCATTCTTCACATTCCCCTCATAGCTAATACCATCGGGGTAGCTAACTTTCACACGTCCCTCTACGAACGAACCATCTTTGAATGTTCCAATTTTATAATATTTTCCGTCTATACATCTTAATACTCCTTCCCCATCATATTTACCATTTTTCACATATCCTTCATAAGTAATACCTCCTGGATAAATAATTTTCACTTTTTTGCTTTCGATTTTCTCATCCATGCTAGAGATGTCTTTGTGTAATGTCCGTTCCTCTGTATTACCATATCCAGATATTGAGTGTCGTACAAAATCATATCTACTGTTTATAGATTCTAGTGTTTTTGCCGCCTGACTTTTTCCAAAGGGCAGTTTGCTACCCATTAACATATTTTCAGCCTCATCAAAAACTAGGTGGCTATATTCTGCTGGTTTATTATTTTTGTTCTCAAATATTACTTCTCTCATTTTGTCACCAGGTGTAAATGCTCCTTCACAGGAATTGCCATTTTTATATGTAATTTTTTTACAACATTCCGCCCGATTCCCATTTACGCAGTCGTACTCACGCAAAGCGCCATCGGAACCGATTTCTCTTATCGTCCCATTCCTAAATAGACCATTCTCAAAGGTTCCATGGCAAAAACTATTATCTCTAAGTGTAAGTTTCCCCCTTCCGCTATAGAATCCGGCCACAAACATTCCTTCGTAGAGATCACCATTATTGTATTTCATAATCCCCTTCCCATCAAAGGTCGCATCCCTAAACTTCCCCTTGTAGATGCTATCGTCCTTGTTGTTTATCTTCCCATTTCCCGTTTCAAATTCACCTTCCTTAAACTCACCAATTTTATATTCTCCAGTAATACCATTTTCCCATATTCCTTTTCCATCGTATTTACCATTTTTCACATCTCCCTCATAGATAATGCCCCCAGAGTTGATAATCTTCATTTTTCCGTTCCCAGTGAATTCACCATCTGCGAATGTTCCCTCCTCGTAGTTTCCATTGGTATGGACGAGCCTTCCTTCACCATTTGGTTTACCATCTTTAACCGATCCCTTATAAACATCTCCGTTTTTATAATGGATGGTCCAGGTTTTGCCATCGGCTTCCTCTGTCATCTCGGGTTCAAGATTTTCTGCATTTGCCAATGGCATTTTTAGGTCTTCAAATAACAATTTTCCGTCATTGTCACGCTTCGGCTCTCCAGGCAGCTTCTGTTCCAGCAATATATTTCCACTGTCACCAAAAATCCGATAGCTATAGTTCTTTGTTTTTTTATTCGTATTATCTTGGTAAATAAAAAGCACTTTTTTCATTTTGCCATCGAGTGTAAATTCCCCTTCGCATGAAACGGCCGTTGGACAGTTACTATATATAATTTTTCTGCAGGTTCGTGCTCCGTTGGCGTAGGTGTACTCGCGTTCAGTATCACCAAGGTCAATTGCTTTCGCCGTTCCATTTTTAAGTTCGCCATCTTCGAAGTTTCCATACTCGAAACCACCATCTTTGAACTTAAGTTGTCCCCATCCACTACAGGACCCCTTCTTGAAATTTCCTTCATAGACAGTGCCATCCTCAAAAGTTAGTTTTCCTCGGCCATTGTAGGCTCTATCAACATATTTTCCCTCATATCTAGAACCGTTACTATACTCTATATTTATTTCTCCATCTCTGATTATGAAATTCTTCCCGAACCTACCACTGTAGACACCGGGCAATAGGCCTAGGTAACTAGACTCCTCCAGAACAGTTAGCTCGCCCTGTCCACTGGGATTGTTATCTTCATCGATAGTTCCTCTATAGGTAGCAATGATCTTCCCATCAGTTATGATTCTCATTGTTCTACCATATAGCTGTGTTTCTACTACTCTAGTATCGACTTCCATTTCCTTCTCATGAGATATATATGTGAATAACACACTATATAATATTAAATATTAGTCAAATTTTAAGAATTTCACGAATTACAATCCTCCTCATGAGGAATTCGGAGGATGATGTTAGTATAAGATCACAGGAGTCTAACTAGCTATTTCTGGCCAATGCTGGGATCATAGGGATTTTTGGCTTTTTTCAACACTAGGCGGATTGGTGTATCTCTCATATCAAAATCTTTCTTCAGTCTATTGGAGAGAAACCAGCTGTAGGTCGTTTTTTCCCGCAGGGTGCCTGGAGAATTGGTTGAGAGTACAAAGGTTGGCGGACGAGTTTTGATCTGTCTTATATATTTCAGTCGTGTCGGCCTGCCTCGAAATAGAGGAGGAGTATGCTCTACCTCCACCTCCCGGAGCCAGCGATTTAACTTGCCTGTGGGCATGCGTTTATTCCAGCTTTCAAAAACTTTGAACACTGCCTTCATTAGCTCTTCTAAATTAAACCCTTCTTTGGCAGATATGGGTACAATCGGAACCCCGTCTAATATTCTTGGGTTTCCATCTACAGCAATTTTTATTAGCTGTTCCTCTTTCTTCCAGTCTTTCACCAGATCAGCTTTGTTTAGTGCGAATACCAGTCCCCTACCTTCTTCTTCAATAACTCTCGAGGCTAGAGAGAGATCCTGACGTCCGAAAGGTTCCAATGCGTCTAGAACCAACACCACCACATGGGCGTAGTTCAGGTTCCATAATGATTTGGCGACAGCAAGCTGCTCCAGCTCTGGACCAGCCTTATATTTTTTTCTTATGCCGGCGGTGTCTACAATCTTGATTTTTCGGCCTCCCCAGCGCCAGTCTATGACCACCGAGTCCCTGGTTGTTCCAGCTTCGGGACTAGTCAGAAGACGCTCCTGCTCAAGCATACGATTTATCAGGGTTGATTTTCCAACATTCGGTTGCCCAAGAACAATCACTCTTATTGGTTCATCATCCCCAGACTCTTCACCATAGTCCCTGTTTTCTTCAATATATTTTCCATAGTAGGGTTCCAGAGCGTCATATAGCAGGTTCATACCCTCGTTGTGCTCAACGGACATAGGAACAATGACTTTAAAACCTAGTTTATAGAACTCGTTGTCGAAACCTTTTCTAGCCCTCATGGCTTCGCACTTGTTAATCAAAAGTATGGTCGGAATTCCCAGAACTCTGAGCCTTTGGGCCAGCATTTTGTCCATTTCTGTGACCCCTTCCCTTCCGTCCACCATAAATAGACAGACATCTGCCTCAACTATAGCCACTTCACTCTGCCTGGTCATTTTATGTTCCAGGCTAGACTCCGAACTGTCGCCCTCCCAGCCGGCTGTGTCAATTACTCTAAAATCCATCGAACCTATACTGCCAGCAGCCTCGTTTCGATCTCGGCTAACTCCCCGGTGATTTTTAACTAGGGCCAGTGCTTTTCCACAGAGTCTGTTGAAGAGTGTTGACTTACCGACATTAGTCCTTCCAGCTATAGCCAGAGTAAACACTACTAGTGCTCTCGGAAAATTTCGTCTATGATGCAGTAGCTAATAACTATGAGCGCCGCATATTGTCCCATTTTTGTGGCAAAATCATGGCTAAAACCAAACAGCACAAGATACAAAGTCATAACCATTAGTCCAAGTGAAAGCATAATAAGTGCTCCGTTATTCATGTCGTTCTCCCAAAAGCAGCAATTTATTATAAACTTCTTTTTTGCCCAGACCCAGCGCTTCAGAAAAAAACTCGGCAGAGTTTTTTAGCGAAAGGTATTTCAGGCTTGTCTTCAGTATACTGTCCAGATCGTTTAAATCAAGCCCTCTGGGCCTACTATTTTTTTCCAGCAGAAGAACAATCTCGCCCTTCACCCTGCCTCCAGCGAATTTGTTTTCATAATATACAAGCATTTCACCGGCTTTTTCAGTTCTTATATCTTCGAACATTTTAGTCAGTTCCCGGGCAACGCAGATCATTTTGTTATCATCAAAATCTGCTATTATTTTCAACGTTGATATTAGCCTCAGAGGTGATTCATAGCATATTACCGTCTCGTTCCGGGCCATCAGCTCCTCCAACTCTTGTTTTCTTTTTTCTAGTGGGGATGGAAGAAACCCTCGAAAAAAAAATCTGTCGCTGCCCAGACAGGACGCACTGATTGCGGCTATGCAGGCCGAGGCCCCGGGTACGGGAATGATCTTTAGACCGCTATTTCGGCATCTCTGCTTCAATTTGAGGCCTGGATCGGATATGGTTGGAGTGCCAGCATCACAAAGTAGAGCGACACTATTTCCCTTCTCCAGAAGGTTTACAATATAATCTCTCTGTCTGTCGTCACTGTTGTCATTGTAAATTTCCAAATGTCTTTCCCCAAGATCGTAGAACTCCAAGAGTTTGCGGCTAACCCTGCTATCCTCACAGAATAGGTGGCCACAACTTTTCAAGATCTGCACCATCCTCAGAGTTGCATCTCCCATGTTACCTATAGGGGTGGCAACCACATAGAGAGCTCTCTCGAGGACCACTTTTTCCATTTTGCCAAATACTTCTTGCATATTTTGCTTACTATCCTAGCATCCAGAAACGTATTTGAATACTTACTATATTTTTACGGTGGAAAAGCAATTGTAAAATGTTAGATTTTCTAAAGCGACTTTCTGGGTCAGTGAAATATCTTCTGCTTATGCTACTGGTCATTTCCTGTGGGAGCGACAGGGACTATTTTCTGAAAAAAGAAAAGATCCTAGAGAGTGATGTGGATTTCTACGAAGGTGATCTTCGAAAGCAGTACGAAAGGGAGACAGCTGGTATGCTAAGGGTGGCACTGCTGATTCCTCTGAGCGGACCTGTAAAAGCCGTCGGAGAGGATATGGTCAATGCTGCTCAGCTGTCTCTCTTTGAGAATAGCAAGAAAGAGGTTCTACTTAGACCATATGACACTAAGGGTACGACATTTGGAGCCGTAGAGGCTATAAATAAAGCTCTAAAGGATGGCGTAGATGTGGTCATTGGTCCCGTTTTTAAGGCAGAAACGAAGGCCATTCAGAAGATAGCAGAGAAAAACGGCTTGCTGATATTTTCTCTGTCTAGCGAGCAAGATTTGGCGAATTCCAAGAACATTTTTGTGACGGGACCTATAGTAGAGCAGGAAATTCAGCTGCTGGTATCCTACATGGTGGACAAAGGCATATATAACTATGTCGGTCTTATGCCTAATACGGACTTTGGCGCTTCGGTTAATAGAATTCTTAGGGAAGCTATTGGTGGCAAGGATGCTATGCTGATAAAAACAGAATATTACGACCAGAATGACCAGCATATACTCCAGAAGATCGTTGAGCTGGTATCGTTCTATGAAGTTCCCAGGACCCTCTATGAAAATTTTGAGAAGAAAAAGTTAGAATCAAGGGTTATGGGTGATACCGGAAACATGGAGATTGAGATCAAGGAAGAGGATAAGATTTACCCCCAGGCTATGTTCATAGCCGAGGGCGGCAGCTTTGCCGACCAGATTGGTAGTTTGGTGTTCTCTGTTCGGAAAGAAAGAAGAGATATACA